>DAINAJ010000145.1:5451-7583 GCA_036733505.1 Casimicrobium sp. | reverse complement strand
GGCGAGGATGCGCCGCGAGTGAGGCTGTACGGGGCTTTGGCTGGGGAGCGTGTGTGCAAAGTGCGGAGTTTCGGGCTATAATAGCGGGCTGATCTAAATCCTTTTGGCACCTGTGGGCATTCTCGACTTAGCGTTGAGTTGTTCGCGAGCTGTAGTAACCAGAAGGCGCTAGATCAAATTCACACACTCGCATGGCTACGACGGCCTTTTCAGTAAAGCCGTCGAAGACTGTTGGGTGCAGCGCTTAACAAAACTTGTCGGTCAATCCGCAAGAGACTAAGCGCTGCGACAAGCGAGTGGAGGTCAAACCCACAGTATCTGCAGGAGACACTTTTATGTCAGCAACTATGCGCCAGATGTTGGAGGCCGGAGTTCATTTCGGTCACCAAACCCGTTTCTGGAACCCAAAAATGGCACCGTATATCTTCGGTGCACGCAACAAGATTCACATCGTCAACCTCGAGAAGACGATGGAAAAGTACAACGAGGCAATGACCTACGTTCGTCGTCTTGCTGCAAACCGCGGCACGATTTTGTTCGTTGCGACGAAGCGTCAAGCACGCGAAATCGTCGCAGCCGAAGCCAAGCGCGCCGGCATGCCTTTCGTTGACCACCGTTGGCTCGGCGGCATGATGTCGAACTTCAAAACCGTCAAGGGCTCGATCAAGCGCTTGAAGGAACTCGAAGCCATGGTGCTCGACGGCACGCTCGACCGTATGGCTAAGCGCGAAGCGCTGACCCTGCGTCGCGAATACGACAAATTGATGACCTCCATCGGCGGCATCAAGGATATGGTTGCACTGCCAGACGCGATGTTCATCATCGACGTCGGCTACCAAAAAATCGCCGTGCTCGAAGCCGTGAAACTGGGCGTTCCAGTCATCGGCGTGGTTGATACCAACCACTCGCCCGAAGGCGTGGACTACATCATTCCAGGTAATGATGACTCCAGCAAAGCGATTCAGCTGTATGCCCGCGGTGTCGCCGACGCGATCCTCGAAGGCAAGTCGCAAGCGGTGCGCGAAATCACGCAAGCCCAGACTCAGACGGAAGAATTCGTCGAAGTCGACCCGGCTGACCTCGAAGCCAAGCAGTAATCGAGCTCTGGCTGAGGTGGGGCTCAACGTGTTTGCGTGAGCCCCATTTTTTATTGAGTCCATCTAAGTACCACTAACGAATTCGCGCTGGATCGGCTGCACAGGCAGGCGATCAGCCTACAGGAGAAAAACATGGCAGAAATCTCTGCATCGCTCGTTAAAGAGCTTCGTGAAATGACCGGCCTCGGCATGATGGAGTGCAAACGCGCTCTGGTCGACACCGACGGCGACATCAAAAAAGCCGAAGAGCTCCTTCGCATCAAATCGGGCTCTAAAGCTACCAAAGCCGCCGCGCGTCAAGCCGCTGAAGGCACCATTGGCGTTTACGTTGCTGCCGATGCGTCCAATGGCGCGTTGGTTGAGTTCAACTGCGAAACCGATTTCACGGCTCGCAACGTGGACTTCTTGGCGATGGCTGCTGCACTCGCGAAAAACGTGGGCACCGACAACCCAGCAGACGCTGCTGCGTTGTTGAACAACACCAAAATTGATGGCGAATCCGCTGAATCAAAGCGCGCTGCACTGGTGCAAAAAATTGGCGAAAACATGACCGCGCGCCGCATTGCTCGCATCGGCACGAACAAAGTGGCTAGCTACACGCACGGCGGTGGTCGCATCGGCGTGTTGGTTGAGTACGAAGGCAACGGCGACATCGCCCGCGACGTAGCGATGCATTTGGCGGCTTCGGTTGCTTCGACGCGCGCAGTTTGCGTATCGAAAGACGAAGTTCCTGCCGAGTTGATCGAAAACGAGCGCAAGATTTTCGCAGCGCAAGCAGCGGAATCCGGCAAGCCGATGGACATCGTCGCCAAGATGGTGGATGGCCGAATCAACAAGTACCTCGCCGAAGTCACGCTGCTTGGCCAGCCTTTCGTGAAGGACCCAGAGCAGACCGTTGAGAAGGTGCTCAAGGCCGCGAACACGACGGTCAAGAGCTTCCAGATGTTCGTCGTTGGCGAAGGCATCGAAAAAAAGGCGGTGGACTACGCGGCCGAAGTGGCAGCGGCGGCTCAGGGCCTCTAGACCCTTTCCCGC
>DAINAJ010000145.1:2167-5351 GCA_036733505.1 Casimicrobium sp. | reverse complement strand
TCATCGCTTCGCGATAAAATTCAAGGTTATGCCTAGCCCAACGCCTGCCTTCAAAAGAATCCTTCTCAAACTCTCCGGCGAAGCCCTTATGGGCGACGATGCCTACGGCATTAACCCCGGCGTGATTGATCGCATCGTCGCTGAGATCAAAGAAGTCTCAGACATGGGCGTGCAGATCGGTGTCGTCATCGGTGGCGGCAATATCTTCCGAGGTATTGCACCAAGCGCGACCGGCATGGATCGCGCCACTGCGGACTACATGGGGATGATGGCCACACTCATGAATGCGCTTGCGCTGGCTGACGCGATGCGTCGTGCGGGCGTGGTGGCGCGTGTTCAATCTGCGCTCACGATTAACCAAGTTGCCGAGCCCTACGTGCGCGGCAAAGCCCTGCGTTATTTGGAAGAGGGCAAGATCGTGATCTTCGGCGCAGGCACCGGCAATCCGTTCTTCACGACCGACACCGCTGCGGCGCTGCGGGGGCGTGAGATTAACGCCGATTTGGTGCTCAAAGCCACGAAGGTCGATGGCGTGTACACCGCCGACCCGATGAAAGACCCGTCGGCTACGCGCTACACAAAACTCACGTTTGACGAGGCGATTGTCAATAACCTCAAAGTGATGGATGCAACTGCGCTGGCGCTGTGCCGCGATCAGCAGTTGCGTCTCAATGTTTTCAGTATCTTCAAAGCTGGCGCGCTTAAACGCGTCGTCTGCGGTGAAGACGAAGGCACCACGGTAGTTTGCTGAACACGCGTGCAATCCACGCAATCCATGCAACAAACGCAACCAACATTCAGACTAGATCATGATTGCTGATACCAAAAAATCCGCCGAACAAAAAATGGCGAAGACCCTAGAGTCGCTCAAGAACAATTTCACCAAAGTGCGCACCGGCCGCGCGCATTCGGGCATGCTCGATTCGGTGAACGTCGAGTACTACGGCTCGATGACGCCGGTTAATGGTGTGGCCAACATCACGTTGCTCGACGCGCGAACGATCGGCGTACAGCCGTACGAAAAGAAGATGATCCAGGCCATCGAAAAGGCCATTCGCGAGGCTGATCTCGGATTGAATCCTTCGGTCAACAGCGACATCATCCGTGTTCCGATGCCGATGATGAGCGAAGAGCGCCGTCGCGATTTGGTGAAACTGGTCAAAGGCGAGGCAGAGGATGCACGCGTCGCCATTCGCAATGTGCGTCGCGATGCCAACCAGGCGTTTAAGGACGCGTTGAAAGCGAAGACGATTTCGGAAGACGAAGAACGTCGTGCACAAGACGAGATCCAAAAACTCACGGACAAAACGATCGCTGAGGTCGACAAACAGTTCGCCACCAAAGAAGCGGAATTGATGGCGGTCTAGGCGCGCGAACTTTCGCTCACGCCTTCGGCCACTCAGCCCACGTCGCATGCCTAATTCGCTAGTGCCTCAACATATCGCCGTCGTCATGGACGGCAATGGGCGTTGGGCGCAGAAGCGCTTCCTGCCGCGCGTGGCGGGACACAAGCAGGGCGTCGAAGCGGTGCGCACGCTGATTCGTTGTGTCAACGATCACGGCGTTGGCTCGCTCACCGTGTTTGCGTTTAGTAGTGAAAACTGGCAAAGGCCCGCCGACGAAGTGAGCTTCTTGATGGATCTCTTTCTGCGCGCGCTGCGCAACGAAGCCCAGAAGCTCCATGAAAACGGCATTCGCTTTCGTGCGATTGGAGACGTCACCGCCTTGCCCGAAGCCACGCGTGCCATGATCGTTGAGGCCGAAGAAAAGACCCGTGACAACACGCGTCTGAACTTCAACGTGGCAGTGAATTACGGCGGTCGTTGGGACATCGAGCAGGCGGTTGCCAAGGCTGCGGCAGCAGGTTCGCCTTCAGATTTTGCGAAATACTTGTCGTTTGCCGGACAGCCCGACCCTGACCTTTTCATCCGCACCGGCGGCGAACGCCGCATCAGTAATTTCATGATGTGGCAGCTCGCCTATACCGAGCTATTCTTCACGGATACGCTGTGGCCAGACTTTGGTGAAGCAGAGTTTGCCGAGGCCATCGAGTGGTTTGCCGCTCGGGAGCGTCGTTTCGGTAAAACCGGCGAACAGGTGCGCGTGGTCCCGTCTGCCGCTGCAGACGCGACCGCCGCGTAGTCGATGAGCGCACAACCTCGCTCTAATCTTCAACAGCGCGTCATTACTGCCGTCGTGATGGCTGTCGTCGTCGTCGGCGCATTAGCCACGGGCTCGGAAACTTTGTGGGCCGTGCTAGTCGCGCTCATGTGTATCGGCGCGATGTGGGAGGGTGTTCGCCTTTCGCGTGCGACGACCCCGTTGGCCAGAATCGCCCAGTGGCTTTGCTTTTGCACGCTGCTCGCAGTGCTGTTTTGGCTGATTTTTTTCGCGCCTACGCCTCAGCCGACGGCGCTCAACGGCTTCCTGCTGGTCGTAACGCTGTTTTGGCTCGCTGTGGCGCCGGGACAACTGGCGCGCAAGGCGATAGGAATTTCGACGTTTCCGGGGCTCTTCACGCTGCCGATCTTGATTGCGGGCGCATGGGTTTCCGCCGTCGCGCTGCAGCGTTTGGGCGTCGGGTATTTACTGGCCGTGGTGGTGCTCACCGTTGTCGCCGATGTTGCTGGTTATTTTGTCGGACGAAAGTTCGGTCGCGTGAAACTCGCGCCAGCAATCAGTCCTGGTAAGACGCGCGAAGGCGCGATCGGTGGGTTGGTTGCTGCAGCTACTTGGGCGGTAGCTTCGACAGCGTACTTGGGGCTGGCCACGGGGCCGCAGCAAATGGTCATCGCAGCGGTCTTAGGCGCAGGGCTTGGTGCGCTCGCTGTGACCGGCGATCTGTGGGAGTCGCAGCTCAAGCGCCAGGCGGGGGTGAAAGACTCCAGCCAGCTGCTGCCTGGACATGGTGGCGTGCTTGATCGTATCGATGCGCAGCTCGCGGTCTTGCCGGTTGCAACTTTATTGATTTCGCTGGTCAAACCCTTACTGTGACGACTAAATTTATCAAGGCTACTCAATGATTGGCGTGTCGCTTCTCGGCGCCACCGGCTCGATTGGTGCCAGCACGCTTGCCGTGCTGCGCCAACATCGCGACACGTTTCGACTGGTCGCCGTGGCTGCGCGCGCCGACTGGCAGGGGCTGCTTCCGATCATCGCCGAATTCGAGCCCGAAGTGTGTGCG
>DAINAJ010000145.1:0-2067 GCA_036733505.1 Casimicrobium sp. | reverse complement strand
TCCGGCGGCCCGTTTCGCAATCGAGCTTTGGACACCTTTCACAGCATTTCGCCTGAAGAGGCCTGCAAGCACCCGACGTGGTCGATGGGCCGAAAAATTTCGGTTGATTCAGCCACGTTGATGAACAAAGGCCTTGAGGTGATTGAGGCCGCGTTGCTTTTCAATCGACCCGCTGCGGACATTCATGTGCTCATCCACCCCACGAGCACCGTGCATGCGATGGTGGAATACGTCGATGGTTCGGTTCTCGCACACTTGGGGCCGGCAGATATGCAAGTGCCGATTGCGCACGCGCTAGCCGAAGCGGCGACTGCCTTAGGACTCGCCGTCGAGCGTTTGCCGCTGAATCTTCCGTCGCTGTCGCTCGCTGCGCTAGGCGGATTGAATTTTTACGACGTGGACTTGGAGCGCTTTCCAGCATTGGGATTGGCTTATGCCGCACTCAATGCGGGGCAGGGCGCTTGTCTCGCGTTAAATGCGGCAAACGAAGTTGCCGTGGCGGCGTTTCTCGCAGGCCAAGCGCGATACACAGACATTGTGCCCACGGTGGATAAGGTGTTGGCTATGGCCGACGCGACGGAGCCAGATTCGATGGCCGACGTGTTCGAACGTGACGCGGAGATGCGTAGAGCGACGCACGCGCTTTTGCCGGAAAGTGAGCCCGCCTGATGTCGCTATTTGGTAGCTCGGTGCTCGGATTTTTGTTGGCGATTGCGCTTCTCGTCACCATCCACGAGTTCGGACATTACCTCGCCGCCCGCTGGCTGGGCGTGCGGGTGGTGAGATTCTCCGTGGGTTTTGGTCCGGTGTTGCTGCGTTGGATGGGAAAGCGCGGCATTTTCAAGGGCACGGAGTTCGCGATTTCGGTGTTGCCGTTGGGTGGATATGTGCGCATGGTGGATACGCGTGACCCTGATTTTTCCGGGGTCACTGGCGATGCTCGCAATCAGGCCTTCAATCTGCAAGCGCTGTGGAAGCGCTCGGTGATTGTGTTTGCGGGTCCGTTGGCCAATTTTCTGCTGGCCATCGTTTTGTACTCGGCTGCTTTTGCGATGCCTGAGCGCGATCTAAAAGCCCAACTTGCTGCACCCGAGGCCGGCACGCCAGCCGCGATTGCCGGAGTGCGCGGTGGCGAGCGTATCGTGCGCATTGATGGCTTTGATGTGGGACATTGGAGCGATGTACGCTGGGAACTTCTAACGCATATGTTCAGTGACGAGATGGTCATTGACGTCGAAGATCGTGGCGCGACACGCTCGTTCGTTCTGAACCGTGGCGCGGATGCAAACGCCTCTGGTGAAAGCGTTGGTGTGCGCCTCGGAGCGTGGGGACTCAATTTCGATCAACCCGCCCGTATCGGTGGCGCAATCGCGGGTGGACCTGCCAGCCGCGCTGGCGTGCGGGGCGGTGACGAAGTCGTCGCGATCAATGGTCAATCCATTCGCCAATGGAATCAACTGACGAAAGCAGTTCAACAGAGCGCCGGCGTGCCCTTGACACTCACAGTACGACGAGCAGGTTCTCTCGTGGATGTCACGGTAACGCCGCGCGCAGAGCCCGTTCCGAAAACTGGTGGTTCCGTTGGTCGAATCGACGTCTCTGCTGCGCCCGCCGCTACGTTGGGCGTCGACTGGATGGTTGATCGACAACGAGGCTTGTTTGAGGCGGTTTCAGAGGGGCTGCGGCGAACAAAAGATGCGACGGTGCTGACTGCCAGAGTGCTATGGGGCATGCTGACCGGAGAGATTTCTCTGCGGCAAATTTCCGGCCCCGTAACGATGGCTGAAGGCGCGGGAGCGACGCTAAATCAAGGCCTCGTGCCGTTTACTCTGTTTCTGGCAATTGTCAGCATCTCTATAGGTGTGCTGAACCTCTTGCCCGTGCCCATGCTCGACGGTGGACAGTTGCTATATCATCTCTTTGAAGCCATCAAGGGAGCGCCCCTCTCAGAACGTGCGGAAGCACTCGGACAGCGCATCGGCATCGGTTTTGTGACCGCCCTCACCGCGCTCGCTCTCTACAACGACTTTTTGCGAATTCTCTCGTGACCCGAATTTCTCAACGTAA
>DAINAJ010000144.1:6368-7646 GCA_036733505.1 Casimicrobium sp. | reverse complement strand
CCACTCGCCGAGAGCTCGCGCAAGCGCATGCCGCGAGTGGCGGGTATCGCGTAGAGTGGCTTGCCATCGGGCCAGCGCGCGACGGTTAATGTCTGTTCGCTGTAGCGCTTCACATAATCGGCCCCTGCAACAAACGTGAGTTCGCCCTCGTTGGACCATGAAGGCAGTGGTTCGCGCTGCAAATCTGGCCAGCGCCAGAGCGCCTGCCCGCCGTCGCTCACGTCAAAGTTCACGAGGCTTCGCCCATCTGGCGCGAAGCCCATCTCAATGTTGCGTCCCACCGCGGTTTCGGCGATCAACTCGCTCGGCAAGCGAAACAGTCGGATGAGCAAGTCGTTGGCACTGGTACGCAGGGCAACGGCCACCTGATGTCCGCGCACGTCCGCGTCTAAAACACGCCCTTCAATTGGGAGTGTGCCGATGCGCGCGCAAGTATCAGTGGCATAAAAATTGAGCTGCGAACTGTCGCCGCGAACGCGCTCGATAATTGTTTTTCGGTCAAATGAAAACATCGCGGGCGACGCGATTCGACACACAAGTTGAATGCGATTGCTGCCCTGCGACCACCGATACAACCCCGGTTCGTCGCTACCGGGCGCGCTGACCAACACCATCAGCGCGTCGTCAGTTGCGAATTCGACGTCGACCAGCTCGCGCGCTGAAATGGTCCAAGCACTTGCAATCGACGGCAAACGCAACGCGAGAACTATGGCGAGTAAGACACGGCATGATCGCAGCCACGCCAAAGGATTTCTATGCAGCAAACTTCAATCCTGTTGGTGGGGAAGATGTAGGTAGCTTCGACGCGCATTTCGCGCGCGCGTCGGATGGAAGGATTCTATGTCGACATTTGCATCAGAATTTTCGCAAGATCACGCGCGATTGCGGCTAATGCGAGCGACTCCTCTATCATGCGCGACGAAGAAACCGAATTGCAAAACAAATGGCCACGAAGAACACATACGATTGCGGTAAATGTCCGGGGTACTGTTGTAGCTATGACTACATCGAAACCAAAGCCTCCGACGTGACGCGACTGGCAAAGCATCATGGCCTAGCCGTTGCGGTGGCGCGAGAGAAATTCACACGCACGGTTGAGCACGAAGGTAAAACCATTCGCGTGCTGCGGCACAGGAAAGATCACGTCTACAAATCGATGTGCATGTTTTTCGATCAGGACGAGCGTCGTTGCACGATCTATGAAGGCCGTCCGCAGGTTTGCCGCGATTATCCAAATGGTTCAACCTGCGGGTACTACAACTTCATCAAGTTTGAGCG
>DAINAJ010000144.1:2498-6268 GCA_036733505.1 Casimicrobium sp. | reverse complement strand
GGCATTGAAATCACCAAAGAAGTCGAGCACGAATATGACAAGCAGGTGACGCGCTTTCGCTTGAACGCTGGATAGCGCACTGGCTCGGGCGCTGTGGCGGTGCTTTGCGCCGTTCTGCGCGAAGTTACATAGCGTTGGCTGAGTCGAGTCCGATGCTAAACTGCCCGGATGAACTTGCTCGGACTTTTCCCCTTTCAGCAGCGACGTTTCGTGGCGCTCGCGGCCGCCGTTGGATTAGCCGCCGCGGCTATCGCGCAAACGCCTGTAACGCTCAATTTTGTTGATGCCGATATCGAGGTCGTGGCCAAGGCCGTCGGTGAGCTGACGGGTAAGACCTTCATTCTCGATCCAAAGGTGAAGGGCAAGATCAACATTCAGTCTGCGCGCGGTGTTGCGCCTGGCTTGGCGTACCCAACATTTTTGTCTGCGCTTCGGATGGCGGGCTTCGCCGCCGTTGAGGGCGCTGGGGGAATCGTGCGCGTGGTGCCGGAAATCGATGCCAAAACGCTGCCGACACCTCTGGGTGCGAATGGATCCAGCGGTGGCAGTGGCGCGATCACGACTAAGGTGATTCCGCTCAAGCACCAGAGCGCGGGGCAGGTCATCAACGCGGTGCGTCCGCTGGTGGCTGCTGCGAATGCGCTCACGGTCTACCCGCCAGGCAACGCCATCATCATCACCGACTACGGCGACAATATTCGCCGTATCGAGGCCGTCATCGCGCGGCTCGACACGCCGAGCGCCTCCGCACCTGAGCTCATCACGCTTGTAAACGCGCACGCGCTTGACGTCGCTGCGACGCTCAACCGCGCGTTCACCGATGGCGCGTCGCAAGGCGCCGAAGCCCGCGATCGCCTCGTGATCACGGCCGATCCACGTAGTAATTCCGTCATCGTGCGCAGCGAAGATGCTGGCCGACTGGCGCGGGTGAAAGCGCTCATTCAAGACCTGGATCGCCCGACAACCGCACCCGGCAACATTCGTATCGTTTATCTGAAGCACGCCGATGCGGCGCAAGTGGCGATGACGCTGCGGCGGGTGTTAGGCGCGGAGGGCGGCAGCGCTAGTTCCGGCGGCAGCAACAACACGCCATCTGCAAACTCGCTTTCGTCACTCTTGCCGTCAGGCGGTACACAGAACGCCGGTAGCAATGCTTCGCCCTTGGCCGCCGCTACCGCCGCGCTAACCGGAGCCGCCAGCACAACGCAGTCCGGTTCGCTGCCGCAACCCAGCAGCAACAACAGCGTCGCGTTCTCGGCAGGCGGAGCAACGGTCTACGCCGACAGCACGATCAATGCGCTTGTGATCTCTGCACCAACGGGTGTTTACAACAACTTGCGCTCCGTCATCGAGCAGCTCGATGTGCGGCGCGCGCAGGTGTATGTCGAGGCTTTGATTGCGGAAGTTCAAGCCGACCGCGCGGCCGAGTTTGGCATTCAGTGGCAGGCGCTGGATGCGCTTGGCAATGGCGGCACGCAAGGCATCGGCGGCACCAACTTCACCAGTAGCGCTGGCAGCAATATTTTGGGCGTGGCGGCGAACCCCACCGGCGTGAATCGCGGCTTGAATTTAGGCCTCGTTCGCGGTGCCTTGACCTACGGTGGCAAAACGATTTTGAATCTCGGCTTGCTCGCGCGTGCGATGCAAAACGACACCTCCGCCAATATCCTTTCGATGCCGACGTTGCTCGCGCTTGACAACGAAGAGGCGCGCTTCTCAGGTGGCCAAAACGTGCCGTTTCTCACGGGCCAATACGCCACGACCGGCGGTAACACGACCAATGCGCCGTTCCAAACCATTGAG
Organism: Casimicrobium sp.; assembly: GCA_036733505.1. Taxonomy (GTDB): domain Bacteria; phylum Pseudomonadota; class Gammaproteobacteria; order Burkholderiales; family Casimicrobiaceae; genus Casimicrobium. The sequence continues at coordinate 4,465 of DAINAJ010000144.1, read as the reverse complement.
CGTCGCGACGTGGGCCTGACGCTTCGCGTGAAACCGCTAATCACCGAAGGTGGCGCGATTCGGTTGCAGCTCTATCAAGAGGTTTCGAGCGTCGTGGAGTCCGCTGCTGTGGCGCAGGGGTTGGCCAGTTTGAATAAACGTGTGCTCGAAACCTCAGTGCTCGCGGACGATGGCCAGATCATTGTGCTCGGCGGTTTGCTGCAAGAGGGTTTCACTAACGATCAGGACAAAGTCCCCGTGCTGGGTGACACGCCCTTTATTGGTAATTTGTTTCGATACGACACCCGTAAGCGCACGAAAACGAACTTGATGATTTTCTTGCGTCCGACCGTTCTTCGCAATGCTTCGCAGGCAGGCGCGTTAAGCAACGAGCGTTACCGCACGCTAGGAATGGATCAAGAAAGCGTCAGTCCTGAAGCGCGATTTGCGCTGCCGGCGATGACCAATCCGGGTCTACCGCTAAGCACTCCGGCGATCCCGGCGTCGGCCATACCTGCGCCAACGAACGCCTCACAACCAGTGGCTCCAGCGCGGCAGTAGCGCATCAAAGATTCCAACAGCTAAGAAGACCGTAGGCGATATCTCGTGTCATTGACCCAAGCGCTCCCCTACGAGCTCGCGCAAGAGTTCGGCATCGTGCCCCTTCAGGACGAAGGTGCCGCGATAGCGGTGGCGACCGCACCGCACATGACGGTGGCAGCGCTCGGTGCCGCGCGGCAACGTCTGGGGAAGCCGCTCCGCACGCAGTCGGTTGACGCCGTCGAATTTCGCAAGCTGCTCACTCAGTCGTATGCAGTGCGTAGCGTTCGTGACGCTGACGCCACTTCCGAGCCAAACGGAACGTCCGCGCAGACGTCGGACGCGACCCTCCGCGGCGATGAGATGGACTTGTTAGCGTCGTCGCAACAGGACGAAAATTCGCCCGCTGTTCGCATCGTGGGCGAACTATTCCGCGAGGCGTTGGCCCGCGGCGCGTCGGATATTCATCTTGACGCTACGACGCAAGGCGGGCGTGTGCGCGTTCGCGTAGACGGCGTGCTCGGCGACGCACGCGAGACTGACGCTGCGACACATGCTGCGTTGGTGGCGCGCTGCAAAGTGATGGCGCAGCTAGATATCGCCGAGCGTCGACTGCCGCAGGACGGGCGCTTGCAGGTCACACTCGCGGGCCACAAGATTGACGTGCGCATCGCCACGCTGCCGACGCAGCACGGCGAACGCGTGGTGCTTCGTTTGCTCGACACGAGCGCCGCGAAGCTTGATCTTGGTGGCCTGGACTTCGCTGAGAAAACATTGAACGCAGTGCGCCAAGCGGTGCGTATGCCGCACGGGTTGGTGCTGGTGACCGGCCCGACGGGTTCGGGAAAAACGACAACGCTTTACTCGGCGGTAAGCGAGCTCGATCGCGAACGCTTGAACGTCGTCAGCGTCGAAGACCCGGTTGAATACGCGCTAGATCGCGTCGCGCAAACGCAGGTGAATCCGCGCATTGAACTGACCTTTGCGCGTGCGCTCCGCTCGATCTTGCGGCACGATCCTGATGTCATCATCGTCGGTGAAATTCGTGATCGCGAGACTGCGGAAATTGCAATTCAAGCAAGCTTGACGGGCCACCTCGTGCTTGCGTCGCTGCATACCAACACGGCGGGCGCAGCGGTTACGCGCATGACGGACATGGGCGTCGAGCCATATTTGTTGGCTTCGTCTTTGCGTGGCGTGCTGGCGCAGCGATTGGTACGCAAGCTTTGCCCGCAGTGCCGCGCAGAGCACACGACCACCGCGGAAGAGCGAGCGTTGTTGCAAACACACGGCATCGGAGCGACCGGGTTAATTGAATCGCTCTACAGCGCACCAGGTTGCAAGGCATGCAACAACACCGGCTATCGCGGTCGCTTGGGTTTGTATCGCTGGTTGCCAGTGAACGCGGAGATTGCGCGTGCCATTCACGCGCGGGCAACCGACACCGA
>DAINAJ010000144.1:0-2398 GCA_036733505.1 Casimicrobium sp. | reverse complement strand
ATCGTGGCGCTCTTGGTGTTTGTGATGCCGCAAATTGTGGCGGCGTTCGCGCAAACCAAGCAGCAGTTGCCGTGGCTCACGCGCACGTTGCTCTCTCTTTCGGGATTTCTGCGTTCTTACGGCGCGATAGCGGGCGTTGCGGTGGTCGCGGGTGTTGCCGCATTGTTGTGGTCGCTGCGCGGGCCGCTGCGTGTGCGTGCGCTCGGCGTGTTGCAGCGCCTGCCGCTCTTGGGGCCGCTGGCACAGAGCGCGGACGAAGTGCGGGTGCTGACGACCTTAGCGATGCTCGTTGAAAGCGCGGTGCCATTGCCGCCCGCGATGACCGCCGCGGCGCGCACCGCGCGCTTTCCGCAAAACGCGCAGCGCCTTGATGCGGCGCGTGGACTGCTTGAGCGCGGCTCGGGCGTGGCCGCGTCGTTTTCGGAAGCGCAAGCACTCGACGGCATGTCGCTCGAACTGTTGAGACAGGGCGAGGCGGTCGGCGGTGTGGCCGCTGCGTTTGGTAAGGCCGCGCAGCTCAAACGCCAAAGTTTGGAGCGCCGCTTGCAGTGGTTTGCGACACTGGTCGAACCGGTGATGATCTTGGTGCTCGGTGGTGTGGTGCTTTTGTTGGTACTGGCCGTGATGCTGCCGATTGTGACGCTCAATTCTGCGATTCGTTAGGGCAAGTGTGTGATACAGCTTTCGTGCTCTATCGACAGCCAGGCGGTCGTTTGGTTGATAAAAGATTGATAGTCGACTTATAGTTAAATTCGCGCGTAACGACCACGGAGCAGTCGTTGGCGCATAAAAGCTGAAAGAAGAAAGAATGCTGATTCGTAACGCCGTTGATGCTGATTTGCCTGCGATTGCCGCGATCTACGCGCATTGGGTGACGCATGGCACCGGCAGCTTTGAATTGGAGCCGCCGTCGGTTGACGAGATGGCCAAGCGCCGCGCTGACGTCCTGTCGAAGGGGTTACCGTATCTCGTCGCGGAGCAGGGCGGAGCGATCGTTGGCTACGCGTATGCGAACTGGTTTCGGCCGCGCCCGGCGTATCGCTTCAGTGTGGAAAATTCCGTCTACGTTGACAAGGGCGTGCATCGCGGTGGCGTGGCGCGTTTGCTCATGGCCGAGCTGATGACGCGCTGTGAAATCGCCGGGGCGCGGCAGATGATCGCGGTGATCGGTGACTCCGCAAACGCGGGCTCTGTCGGGCTGCACACCGCGATGGGTTTTCGCCACATCGGCACGCTGCAATCCACCGGTTGGAAGTTTGATCGCTGGTTAGACACGGTGTTCATGCAGCGCCAGCTCGGATTCGGCGACAGTACGCCGCCTTCGGTGTAGCGGCAGACCGTCGGCGGGGAGCGCCCGCCCTACACAAGACGAATACGACGCTCGCGCACGGGAACCGCCCGCAATCGAGCCTGTCACACTAGCTTCTCGCTTCGCGCGCGTAAAATCGATTTCAATGTCTCTTCTCTCTCGCTACGAGCTGGAGCTTGGCGTGCGCTACGTGCGTGCCAAGCGTCGTAACAGTTTCATCTCCTTCATCTCGCTCATCTCCATGCTCGGCATCGCGCTGGGCGTGGCGGCGCTGATCATCGTTATCTCCGTGATGAACGGCTTTCAAAGCGAGCTGCGCGAACGCATGGTTGCTGCAACGGCGCACGTTGAAGTCAAAGGCTTCGAGACGCCGCTCAACGATTGGCCGACCGTCGCGAGTCTGCTCAAACAAAATCCACAAGTCGCCGCCGTTGCACCGTACGTGCAGGGTGAAGGCATGTGGGTCAACGGCGAGATCAACAAGCCGTCTCTCGTGCGTGGTATCGATCCGGCTGCCGAAGTGCAGGTTGCAAGCGTGCAAAAGCACATGAAGGTTGGCACGCTCGACGCGCTGAAGCCGGGCGAATGGGGCGTGATTCTCGGCATTGATTTGGCGCGCAGCCTCGGCGTGCGCGTCGGCGAAAAGGTCGCGCTCGTCACGCCGCAAGGTACGGTCACACCAGCGGGCACCGCACCGCGCGTGAAAAGTTTCACGGTCGTTGGCTTGTTCGAGATCGGCTGGATCGAAGCGGACAGTCGTGTTGCCCTGATTCACATGGCCGACGCGCAGCGCCTCTATCAACTCGCCGACGCAGTGACCGGCATTCGCGTGAAATTGCACGATTTGATGCAGGCGCGCGCAGTGTCCGATCAGTGGCTGCGCACACTGCCGCCGGGGCTTGGCATTTCCGATTGGACGACCCAAAACGCGAGCTTCTTCAAAGCCGTGCAGATGGAAAAGAAGGTGATGTTCATCATCCTCACGCTGATCGTCGCCGTCGCCGCGTTTAATCTCGTGAGCACCCTCGTGATGGTGGTGACGGACAAGCAAGCCGACATCGCGATTCTGCGCACGCTCGGCGCGCGGCC
>DAINAJ010000143.1:3796-7693 GCA_036733505.1 Casimicrobium sp. | reverse complement strand
CGACCGCCGCGCAAATCGGGTAACTGAACTTTCCTTGCCAACGCATGAAGACGGCAATCAAGATTGCCCCTGACACGTACAGACCGAGCCATTGCATCGCAAAAACGAAGGCCAGCGCGGGAAAGAACATCGCCCCGACCAAGCGCAACGCCTGCGAAGAAACAAAAGACTTCTCGCGGGACATTCGCCATCCTTTGATCAAATTGACGACGGACGCAATCGCCATCATCAGCCCGATGTAGAACGGGAAGTAGCCACTCTCGGGACCGCTCGCCCCCCAGCCCGCGCCCATGCGTCGACTGTCCCACATGATCAAAACAGCCAGCGCAAGCAGCACCAAGGCGACAATGATTTCGAGTGTCCGGGTGGACACGGCGCTAGTTTCCTCAGGCTCTGACATGAGGCCTCCTTCTCGATGAAATGAAATGCTGGAGCTCGCGCGTTGTGCCCGCGCGTAACCCAAAAACGAAACGGGCGCTGACTGTCTAAAGTCGCGCCCGCTGTTGCGTTACTACTTGCCCGGTACGAAGCCCGCTTCTTGCATCAACTCGCGGTGATGCTGGTCTTCTTTGGCGACCCAAGCCGCGTATTCAGCGCCGGTCATGAAAGTGGTATTGAACGCGCCTTCCTCCATAAATTTCGCCCAATCAGGTGTGGCGCGAACTTTCTTCATGAGGTCAACGTAGAAGGCGACTTGGTCTGGCGTGACACCCGGTGCCATAAAAATTCCGCGCAACATCAAGTACTCAATGTTGAGACCGCTTTCTTTACAGGTTGGGATCTCGCTCCAGCTCTTGTCGGCAATCTTCTCTTTTTGTGCGAGACGCTTTCCGTCGAATACACAGAGCGGACGCAGTTTGCCGCCGCGCCACTGCGCCACTGCTTCGATCGGGTTATTCACCGTGGACTCAACGTGCTTACCGACGAGCTGAACAGCCACTTCGCCGCCGCCTTTGTACGGTACGTAAATGAACTTGGCACCCGTGGCCTTTTCGATCATCGCCGTGACGATCTGGTCTTCCTGCTTAGAGCCCGTGCCGCCCATGCGCATTTTTCCGCCGCTGGCTTTCACTGCAGCGATGTATTCCTGCGCGGTCTTGTATGGGCTTTCTGCGTTTACCCACAACACAAATTCGTCTAGCGCGAGCATCGCGACGGGCGTCATGTCTTTGTACGAAAACGGAACGCCAGTGGCCACCGGTGTGGTGAACAGATTGGAGAGCGTGATGATGATTTTGTGCGGGTCACCCTTGGCGTTCTTCATCTCAAGGAAGCCCTCAGCGCCCGCGCCGCCGCCTTTGTTAACAACCACCATCGAGGACTTCAGCAGCTTGTGCTTGGTCACGATGCCTTGCACGAGACGCGCCATTTGATCGGCACCACCACCAGTACCAGCGGGTACAACGAACTCAACGTTTTTGGTGGGCTCCCACGCGTGGGCAGCGCCAGCGCCCAGCATTGCTGCGGCAACTGCGACGACTGAAAGGGCTTTGCTAATTTTCGTTAGACGAAATGAACTCATGGGTTGTCTCCTTTTGACTTGTGTAGGGACTGTACGAGGGGAACTTTCATTTTGCTATTGATCGCGGTCAACTTTCGCAAAACATCGCACGGGATAACCCGATGCGAAGCGCGCGACGATCAGACCGCATCATGCGACTGCGTAACGTGATGAAGCGAGGTGGCGCGGACAGTGCATTCCCTATACGTCTGGCGTGACGTCAAACGATTAGAAATAACTTTCTGGCGACAACGGCAGCCACGCGGTCTTGTCGCTTCAAATATTCAATCTATCGACTGTGATCAAAAACGCGCCGCAACGACAGCCCGGCGGTCGTTTGCGCCATAAAGTTGTTATTTCAGTTTATGGCCGAAATGGCTCAGTGATCGCCAGTCATCGCCGAAAATATGGCACTGCAACATAACGCTGCGCATCGGAAATTTTCGCCGCATGGAATACATCAACAGTTGGTTCTTAGGCTACGTTCTGCTCGGCGTTGTCGTCGGCTTCTTAGCCGGTTTGCTAGGCATTGGCGGCGGCATGACGATGGTGCCGGTGCTCGCGTTTATGTTTCCTGCACAGGGCTTTCCGTACGAGACGCGCTTTCAGGTGATCTTGGCCACCTCGATGGCCACCATCATCTTTACTTCAATTTCGTCGCTGCGTGCGCACCACAGCAAAGGCGCGGTGAACTGGCGCGTGATGGGTTTGATGTCGCCGGGAATATTAGTCGGCGGACTGATCGGTTCGCGCGTGGTGTCGCATTTGTCCACCGCATTTCTGGCGGTGTTTTTTATCTGCTTTATGTTCTACAGCGCCACGCAGATGCTCGTGAATTTCAAGCCCAAAGCCTCGCGCACGCTGCCGGGCATGTTGGGTTTGAGCATTGCTGGAGTCGTGCTCGGTTTCCTCTCGGCGATGGCAAGCGTCGGCGGCGCGTTTTTCTCAATTCCGTTTTTGACTTGGTGCAACGTGCCGATTCACTCTGCCATCGGCACCTCGGCGGCGCTCGGCTTTCCGATCGCTGTTTTCACCACGATCGGCAATGTGTTTAACGGTTGGAACGCACCCAACGTGCCGCAGCCGTCGTTGGGTTTCGTCTATTTGCCAGCGCTCATCGGCATTTCTATGGCTAGCTTTCTTGTCGCCCCATTCGGCGCTCGGCTTGCGCACAAACTCCCCGTGCAAACGCTCAAGCGGCTCTTCGCGCTGATGCTCTACATCCTCGGCGCGCGCATGCTGTGGGGCGTGCTCACGGGCTAAGTCGCGCTAAGCGCGTTTTACCAATCGTTTATTGATGTAGTTCCACTCGGTATCGGCCACAGGCGTGATCGAAAGCCGATTGCCGCGTTGCAGTATTCGCATTTCGGCAAGCTCTGGCGCGGCACGAAGCGCAGCGAGTGGAATCAAATCGAACGTCTCGACAAACGAAACTTCAACGCAAACCCACAATGGATTCTCGGGCTTCGATTTCGGGTCGTAGTGCGGGTTCTTCTTGTCGAACTGCGTCGCGTCCGGCGCAGCAGCCTTTGCGATTTTGCAGATTCCAGCGATGCCGGGCTCAGGGCAACTCGAATGGTAGAAAAACACCAAGTCGCCGACCTGCATATCGTCACGCATGAAGTTGCGCGCTTGATAATTGCGCACACCAAACCACGCGCTTTGCTTGTCGCGCTTTAGATCCGTGATGCCATATTCATTGGGCTCGGACTTCATCAGCCAATAACGCATGCAAACCTCCAAGTGAAAACGGGGAGCGCTGCTCCCCGTCTATCGGAATAAAGACTCCCGCGCATGCCGCAACGGCCGGCACCTTGAACCGGGGTTCAAGAGTGGATGCCCCACGACGACTACAAGGTACAGCTGGCGACTTCAAGCTTGCGCTGAAAGAAGAGCCGCGCACACGGCCGCGGTAGAAGAGCATCCTCGCGACAAGCGCATTGGTTCAAAGAAATATTCGACCGCCACGCGCACCGCAGGAGCAAGACAAATTCTACGCTCATGCGAGCCTGCGCGCGCCTATGATGAGTGGGAATCGTTAAGGGCTTGTTTAACCATTGCCGTCATCGCAAGCACACGCGCCTCCAGACGAGGATCCGCCTCAGTGGATGGGCGCGTCGCCGCCAACTCGAGCGAAGCCAGCAGCAAAACGCGTTCTATCTCCGCGGTCGGTTGTTTGCGCGCAATCACTGCGCACTCGGCTTCGACGATGGCGATAGCCTCGGCCAGCGCCGCCTGTTCGCCGTCTGGCGCGCCGATTCGAAATTTTCGGCCGTGAATCGTTGCTTCGAGGGCGGAACTCATCGCGCAACGTCCGTTAAGGTCGCGACAGTTTCACCAGGCAATTGCGCCGCGGCTGCACGCAGTCGAAGACTCGCGGCTTTCATGCGCTCGTT
>DAINAJ010000143.1:0-3696 GCA_036733505.1 Casimicrobium sp. | reverse complement strand
GCAATTGCGCCGCGGCTGCACGCAGTCGAAGACTCGCGGCTTTCATGCGCTCGTTGAGATCAGCCAGTTCGGCGCGCAAACGCGCGTTCTCGGAGGCTAAAGTTGCCGTGCGCGCCGCAAGCGCACTCACGGCGGATTCGAGTTCATCAAGGCTGCTGGTGTTCATGCCGCAACTATATCAAGGGCGCGCCGTCATGCGCTAGCGGGCGGCTCGGCTGCAGACGGCGCGCCGTCAATCGGTGCGATGAGTTGCGTGTGGCTGGGCGGCTCGTGTGTATCGAGTGCCTTGTATTCCACCGCCAAAATTTCGAGCTCTTCAAGCCCCGCCGGTGTCGGGAGCATCACCACGTCACCCTCGTGATTCTTGGTGAGTACGCGCGCAATCGGACTCACCCAACTCACATAGCCACGCTGCGGATCCACTTCGTCGAGGCCAACGATAGATACCGTGCGTTCTTCGCCACGCTTGTTCACTACGGTGACGGTCGCACCGAAATAAATTTGTTCGGTGTCGCGTGTCGCGGGGTCAATGACCTCAGCCGCGTCTAAACGCTTGATCAAATAACGCATGCGGCGGTCAATCTCGCGCAAACGCTTTTTGCCGTAAAGATAATCGCCGTTTTCGCTGCGATCGCCGTTGCTCGCGGCCCATGAGACAACGCGTGTTACTTCAGGCCGTTCAATCGTGGTGAGCTGCTCCAGCTCCGCTTTCAGGCGACCGTGGCCGCCTGGCGTCATGTAGTTTTTGCTGCCCGCAGGAAGCGCGGGAAGGACGATGTCATCGTCGTCCTCAGGGGCATCAGGGTTCTCTTTAGTGAACGCTTTACTCATCTATCTCGATTCGCGCAGTGCGATGACGTCGGAGTCCGATGTTACCGGAGCGTCTGCCGAATTCGATCTATCGCCTCGCACATCGAGCGAACCGCCTCAAAAGTGCCCAGCGTAGGGCGATGCAATTGGGCGTCGTCCACCGCCACGATCCGCTCCCCGACGGCGCTCGCACTGAACAATTGCCGCTCCTTCCAATCTGTTTGTACAGCCAAGAGCGCGCCTTCGCCAGCAACGAGCACCGCGTCAGGCCGCGCGGCTAAGACCGCTTCGGCGGAAACCTCGGGGGCCGGCAACAGGAGTTTGCCAAAAACATTCTCAGCGCCGCACATCGCTAGCGCTTCACCCACAACATGTTTGTCGGTCAGGGTAAATAAGCGTCCAGCACCCAATTGATAGAACACTTTGACTTTGCGCGCGGTAGCGTAACGACCGCGCAGCGCTTGTGTAAGACGATCCGCGTCGTACGCGCGAGCGAGTGCAGCTTTGCGTAGTTCAACAGTAGTTGCCCATTGGCTAAACAGGCGCAGCTCAGCCGTAATACTCGCCAAAGTTGCCAGCTCGCTGGCGTGTATCGGAATGCCGTAGCGACGTAGTGCATCCACGTCGGTAATGCGATTGCCGCTGGGCCATGTCACCACCAGATCGGGCTTCAACGCGATGACCGCTTCCACGTTGGCGCCCCTAAAGCCACTTACCTTTGGCAGCCGCTTGACTGCAGCTGGTCTGTCACAAGACTCGGTCACGCCAACTACGTTCCTGCCCGCGCCGGCCGCAAACAGCAATTCGGTGGCGTGAGGCGAAAGACTCACGATACGCCGTGGCGCTGAGGCGTCCGCAGCCACAGCCTCGTTTACCGCCATGAAAGTCGCCACCAGCCACGCGCAGAGCGCGAGCACGAAAAACGCACTCGGCCGCGACCGCGTTCCCGTGCGCGCGACGCGGGCTTGGACCGATGAACTAATTTGCCAACGCAATTGCATTACCGATCGTACGCGAGCGTTACCCACGCCCGACGACCACCGGTGGCGTAGCCGTAGGCCAGCTGATACTCACGGTTCGTCGCGTTCTCAATGCGCGCACCCAGTCGAAGGCCCGGCATGACCACCTTAGAGGCGTAGATACTAAACAACGTATAGCCCGGCAGGGTGCGGCTATTGCTCACGTCGTCGAATCGTTTCCCAGACGCTGCAATCTCGATACCCGCATTCACGCTCAGCACATCACCACTAATTTTGACGGAGCCGTGTTGTTTGGCGCGACGTGGCAACAGCTTGTCAGTCGTTGTATTTTTCGGATTAGAAATATCAAGGTTTGCATCAATGGCGAAGCCAGCAACACGCGTACTCCCCGTCAGCGTAAGCCCCTGCAGACGTGCATTGGCGACATTCTGCGGCGCGCAGTCGTAGTTTTCGTCGCATACAAATTGAATCAAATCGGTCACACGGTTCTGATATGCCGTGACCCCCAATTTTGATCCCGACAATGACCAGAGTAAGCCCGCATCAACCGACCTGCCATGCTCCGGTTTCAGATTGGGATTCGCATATCCGGGATAGTACAAGTCGTTAAACGTAGGTGCTTTGAAGCTGGTGCCGACGTTTACGGTGGCTCGAAGCGTTGGCGAAAGACGGTAACCGAATGACGTGTTTGCAGTAGCGCGATTGCCAAACTGATTGCTGTCGTCAATCCGTGCTGAGGCGTTGACGCGTGCCTCGCCCTTTGTCCAATCCACGCCGAGCAACAGGCTTTGTGTACGGCGGCTGGTAACGGGCAGCACATCGCTTCCGGTAACTGACTCGTGACGCAATTCCAACGCACCCAGTAAGCGAATCGCACTATCCACGTTCACGGTATTGAACCACGACAGTTGCTGATTTCGTGTGGAGTAACGAGCCGGGTAGGTCGACACGAACGTGGCTTTGTCTATGCCGCTCCCTACTCGTAGCGTGCTCTGCCATCCGTCGGCGCCGCGATAGTCCAGCGTCGCGCCGACATTATTGACAACGGATAGGATTCGGTCGTCGAACGTTGTATCCCCGTCATACTGCACATTGCCACGTGTCTCGAAGGCCGTCGCTGAAAGCGAAAGCGATTTCGTCAGCTCTACGTTGCCACCGACTTGTACGGTATTAAAGCGATAGCCGTCACGGTCCGGGTTGTAGCTGTAATCAGCGGAGTTGACGATGGCGTTGTACCCACGACTCGCGTTTTGCGCGAGCGAGACAGATAGGCCGTTGGCGGCACTGCCGAGGCCAGCATTCACGTTGAGCTGCTGTGATTTCCATTCGCCGATGGATGCGCGCGCTGAGATGCCGCGGTCTCGACGAGTGAAAATTTGAATAACGCCGCCCACAGCGTCAGCTCCATACAAACTCGCGGCAGGGCCACGCAGCACTTCAATGCGCTCGATCTGATCGACATTGATGTGCTGCAGCGCAGTCAGGCCGCTGTAGGAGGAGCCGATTCGTTGCCCGTCCACGAGCACTAGCGTTTGATTGCTGTTCGCACCTCGTAGAAAAATCGACGGCGTAGCGCCTGGGCCGTTGCTCGACAACTCGACGCCGGGCAACATGCGCAATGCGTCCGCAATATCGACGACGCCGGATTCGCGTAGAGCGGTTCCGTCAATGATCGATGCGTCTCGCAGACTGGCGCCGAGCGGCTCGGTGACACGAGAGGCGGTGACAACGACCGGATCGGTTCGTGTTTGCGCCGTTGCTGGCATGCAGACAACTGCCGTCGCGACAGCGGAGGCAAGTGTCTTCGCGTGTACTCGTATGGAGCACGCTAGGGGAACGTAAAAAGAAATGGCTTTCATAGACTTCCGGAAAACCAAGCCCTCCGCTCGGCGTGCATTGAGCGCCT
>DAINAJ010000142.1:5394-7766 GCA_036733505.1 Casimicrobium sp. | reverse complement strand
GCAGAAAAAACCCGGCCGGAGCCGGGTTGTAAGGTATGAGCATTCGTCTCTACCGCGACAAAATCGCTTGCGCTTTGGCTAAAGGGGGAGCTACCCGCCGTGGCGCTGACGAAACTTCTCGCGCATGTTTTCTGCGCGAGAGACGCGATCAAGTAGTTGACCCTTGATCAGCGCCTTTTGTTCCGTAGAAAGTAGTTGCGTGAACTTAATCCATTCGGCGTTGGCAAGCTTGCGCTCGGCACTGGACGCGTTTACGGTGTCGTCACGTAGCGCCAACAGCTTGGCAAAATCGGGATCGGCCTTCATGAGTTCCGCCTTCGCCGCAACGGCCGATGCGGTACGCGCCTTGCGCGCAGCTTCCATCGCCACTTGCGTTGCGCGCGACGCAATCGTGTATTGCGCGTCTTGCTCCGCGGTCAGATTGAGTTTGGCTTTCATGACCGCGAAATAGTTGCCGAAGGGCAAGCCGATGTCGGGCATGCCGGGCGGCGGCGCAGCTTGGGCCAGCCCGGCAGCCATTGCAAGCGCGGCCAGTAACAAAAGTTGTTGTGTGCGGTGCAGCAGAATCTTCATTTCGGTCTCCGGTGAACTGCTTTTTTTCGAATCTTCCAATTTTCGCCGATTCGCAGCGCGCGAGCCGTCGTTGATTTGTAAGCGCTTGTAAAGCGGGTGCACCGACGGCGCTCGGCTCTGTTATGTTTGCATGATGACTGCTTCACACCACATTTTGGTGGTCGACGACGACCAACGGCTGCGCGAATTGCTGCAACGATTTTTGACGGAACAAGGCTTTCGCGTGACCGCGTTGCCGGACGCGCGCGACCTTTCGCGCCGACTTGAGCGCGATCCGCCGCATCTCATCGTGCTCGACTGGATGATGCCGCATGAAGACGGGTTGGCGGTCTGCAAACGCCTTCGTGCATCGGGCGACCGAACCCCCGTCATCATGCTCACCGCCAAGGGCGAAGAGGACGAGCGCATCGACGGCCTCGACGCGGGCGCAGACGATTACCTCGCTAAACCATTTAGCCCGCGCGAACTGGTCGCTCGCATGCATGCGGTGCTGCGCCGCGCGGCAGAGATTTCTCCGGGGGCGCCAATGCCCGTCGATCAGCCGGTTGCGTTCGGCGATTGTGAAGTCAATTTCGCGACCCGCGTGCTCACGCGCGCTGGCGTGGCTCAAGACTTAACGACGAGCGAGTTCGCCATGCTCAAAGTGTTCGTCACGCATCCACACGAACCGCTCACGCGCGAGCGCCTGTCGATGCTTGCGCGAGGCAAAGAGCACGAGGTATTCGACCGCGCAATTGACGTGCAGGTGTCGCGCTTACGTAAGTTGGTAGAAGCCGACGCTGGAAAACCCCGTTACATCCAAACCGTATGGGGACGTGGTTACGTTTTCGTGCCGGATCAAGCTGAGTCCGAGCCTCGATAGCTGCCGAATGACCTTTAGCGCGATGCCAAAAACTCTGTTCTGGCGGCTCACGTCGCTGTTGCTGATCGCGCTGGCGGTTGCGGTGCTCGCAATGGTGCTGCTCTTTCGGCAAGACCGTGCATCGCTTATCGCAAAACACTTTACCGATGCGAAGTTAGAGCAGATTGATTCGCTGCGCAGTACGTTGGCCAAAATGCCGTTGGAAGAGCGCGCAGATCGCACGGACCGCCCAGGCGGCCGGATGTTTCCGTTGCAAAAGCTCGGTCGAGAATACGGCATCATGCTCATTCCAACCGACCGCCGGCCCGAGATCGGCCAAGTGCCGCGTGGCCCCGCGCTGGCACCACTCGTTGAGAAGCTGCAAGAGCACTTAGGGGCCGACACGGAGATTCGGCTGGGCATGCGGGTCGATCAACCCGTCGTCTGGATTCGTATGAAAGTGGGCGAGGACGGCGCGCGTAGCGTGTGGGCAGGCATCCCGATTCGCAACGTGGAGTCCGGTGAAGTGCCCACGCGATTGCTGGTCACGCTTGGCATCATTTTGGTGGCGCTGTTGGCGGCAACCTACTGGTTTGCCCGACGTTTATCGCGGCCGCTGGCCGACCTTGCGGATGCGGTCGACAAAGTCGCGGTCGGCAAACGGCCCGACCCGTTGCCCGAAAACGGCCCCACGGAAATTGCGCGCGTGGCGCAGAACGTGAACCGCATGGCCGCCAACTTGGAGCGCCTCGAACGCGACCGAGGGACGATGCTCGCGGGAATTTCGCACGACATTCGCACGCCGCTGACGCGCCTGCGGCTCGCCAGCGAGATGGCCGTGAGCGATGCGCAAAGTCGCGACGAAATGGCGGCGGACATCGACGAGATTGATCGCATCGTCACGCAATTTCTCGACTTCGCGCGTGGCAACCCGAAAGAAGCGCCCACACGCATCGAT
>DAINAJ010000142.1:0-5294 GCA_036733505.1 Casimicrobium sp. | reverse complement strand
GCGCAGTGGCACGGCGGCAATTTTGACCTGCTGCCCCGCAGCGGCGGCGGCACAATTGCGCGGCTGCGGTTGCCGTTGGTTCCTTAGTTTGACGTATATCGAGTCTGTTGTGACGAGCGGACGATGTAAAGTAACTACAGCTTTTGGCCGAATGCGACCGCCAAACCGCGCGTTGGAGTGGCATTCCAGCTGCCTTGTAGTCGTTGTGCGGCGGTCGTTTCAGCTCGATCGCTACTTCAGACTCAGCTCACTGGAAGCACGAAAAACAAAACGCCGTCATGTGACGGCGTTTTGCTTTGGATCGCTGCGCCGTTTTCGGCGCAGCGATGATCCGCCGGCTTAGCCCGCTTTCGCGCCATGCGCGCCGTGACCGCCACGCATGCCAGCCGCAGGCAGGCTCTCGCGCAGTTTTTGCAGTTCGTCGGCAGTCAGCACCGCTGTGAGTTTGCCCTTGGTGCTTTCGCGCAGCGCTTGCATCGCGGTGCGCATCGAGGCGCGCGTGCTGTCGTCGTGCGCAGCGCCTTTGTTCGCTTCCCACATTGCCTTACGCGCGGCGTGCTCCTCAGCGAGGATGGCGTTGACTTTCTCAGTGCGCGCGGCGTCGAGGTTCAACAGTTTTGCGATGTCGACCGGCTGATGGCGCATGCCGGGACCGTGGCCCTCGCCCATTGGGCTGTGGCCCTGCGCAATGGCAACGCCAGCGGCAATCAGGGTGGACGCGATAACAGCGGACTTGGCAAAACGGGAATAATTTTTCATAGCAAGGCTCCGTAAGGGATGAGGAAGAGGAAACACTTTTTCTTGAGCTTGCTATATGGACTGCGCTCGCGGGAAAACAAGCGGTGAATTCGCTACTTCGTTTGTAACGAGATGTTGCGATGCGGCGGCGACATCGCGTGACGGCTTCGCCGCGTGTGGGCGCGGGCTGGCCCCACAAAATCCCTGCCGCTACCCGAAATCGTACGGATCCACGTCGACCGCCCAGCGGACTTTCGGTCGCTCGGTTTGCATCGCTTCACGCAGCGTGGCGAGCGCGTCGGCGAGTGGACGCACTTTCGGTGCAATCGCGGTCATCGTCCAGCGCGTGAAATCGGCTTTGCGCGCGAGTGGCGCGGGTTGCGGAGCGAAGACTTCGCCGTGGGTTTCGGTGAGCGCCTCGCGCAGCACGGCGTGCGCACACGTGAAAAAGTCCGCCACGGCTTGCGCGTCTTTAGCTTCGGCGCGCACGAGCGCCATGCGCGCAGCGGGCGGCAAACCGAACGCTTCACGGTTGGCTAGTGTGGTGTCGGCAAATCCTGCGTAGTCGTTCGCAAGCAAGGCGTGAAACACCGGATGATCGGGAAATTCGGTTTGGATCATCACCTCGCCGGGCAATGCGTGTCGCCCCGCGCGCCCCGCGACTTGCGTGAGTAGCGCAAACAAATCTTCTTGCGCGCGAAAATCGGTAGAGAACAGCGCGCGATCCGCATCAATCACCCCGACCAACGTAAGCGCCGGAAAGTCGTGCCCTTTGGCGAGCATCTGCGTGCCCACGACGATGTCGACCTCGCGCGCGAGGATGCGCTCGTACAGCTCACGCCACGCGTGTTTGCCGGACAACGAGTCGGTGTCGGCGCGGGCGATGCGCGCGTCGGGGAAAGTTTCGATGAGCGCGGCTTCGAGCTTTTGCGTACCCACGCCCGCGCCGACAAGTTCGGGGTGACCGCATGCGGGGCAACGTGTCGGCACATTCGTTTGCAATCCGCAGTGATGACATCGGAGCGAGCGCGATGTTTGGTGCAACGTGAGCTTCGCATCACAGCGGGTGCACGGCGCGCTCCAGCCGCAATGCCCGCAGTAAAGCGCGGGCGCGAAGCCGCGACGGTTCACGAGCACGAGGCTTTGTTCGCCGCGCTTGAGACGCTCGGCAATGCCTTCGGCGAGCGCTTGCGACAAGCCGGATTTCACGCGGCGGCCACGCGATGGAACGAGCCGCAACGACGAAGGCGCGGCCGCGGTTGCCCGCTCGTTCAGAACGATGTGGCGGTACGCTGCGTTGCGTGCGTGGCGAACGTTGCGCCACGTCTCAAGGCTCGGTGTCGCGCTTGCGAGCACGACGGGAATATTGGCTTGCTTGGCGCGAACGATGGCGACGTCGCGCGCGTGGTACCGCGGCGATTCGTTTTGTTTGTAAGAGCCGTCGTGTTCTTCGTCGATCACGATGAGGCCAAGATCGGCAGCGGGCGCGAAGACGGCGAGCCGGGTACCGATGATGAGCCTTGCGGCGCCCGAGTGCACGCGATGCCACTCGCGGTTGCGTTCGCCCGCCGCGAGCTTTGAGTGCAATACCGCCGTCACCACACCGGGCAACGCAGCGAGCACACGGTCGATGAGTTGCGGCGTGAGGTTGATCTCGGGCACGAGCAGCAGAACCTGTTTGCCCGCATTGAGCACCGCCGCGACGAGATCAAGATAGACCTCGGTTTTTCCGCTGCCGGTGACACCGTGCAGCAGCGACACGGCAAACACATCACGCGTTTCGTGCAGCGTTTTTGCGGCAGCTTGCTGCGGCGTCGTGAACCGCGGTAGGTTCGGCGTGATGTGTTCGCTTGTTTTTGCGAGTGCGAACACGGGTTCGGCGAAAGCCATCGCGACCCAATCATTCAACGTGCGCCTCTGAGCGGCAGAGAACGCTTGACGGGTTTGCGTGGCGAGCGTTGGCTGGAATGCGTCGGCCAAGGCGCGTTGGGCTTTGTTGCGCGACGGGATGGTGCCGGCGTGGGCGCTGCCGAGCGCCGTGAGCCGCCATTCGACAGCCTCGGGTGGCGGCGCTGCTTCGGCAGGCGTGATGAGCCCACAGGCCATGCCGAGCGAGACTTGGTAATACTCGGCCACGAAGCGCGCCAGCTCAAAGAGCGGCTCTGGTAACGGGGTACATAGTAGACGTCGAACGGATTTGAGCTTTGCCGCGGCGTCTGCGTCAATCGTTTCGGACGCCGTGACTACGCCAGCGTAGGGTCTGACGCCGACGCTGATCTCAACGGCGGAAAACAGAGGCGCATGCACACCGGGAGGAAGTAGGTAATCCAGCGCGCGACCGATCGCCAAAGGCACCTCTACCGTCACTTTTGTGAGCGCTTGCTCACTGTTGGACTGGCTAGAAACCGAAGGCTCGTCGCCGGTCAAAGTGCTGTCCCCAACGCCTGTGGATAAATATGTGAACTAAACCGACTTGACACGCGCAAAGTCCCATCTGAATGCGGTTGTTGGTGTGTTGCTAGATTCTGTGGCGCGCAAATAAATATCAGCAAATTCAATGAGTTACGCTATTTTCCAAGGGTTTCAGCGGGGGCACGTACTCACCTATCGAAAAAAATTTATTTTTGTGCATAACTGCCAATATCGTGTAGCAAATTCAGCGCTTGTCAAGCGTTGATGGCCTGTATTTGCTTATGTCTTTGCACTATATTTTTTTGAGGCTTTCGACCAAGAATCCAACCAGCGCTGGGTCGGCGTCTGGCGTGATGCCGTGGCCCAAATTGGCGACAAAGCGATGATGCGCGTCGAACCCCGCGAGCGAACGTTCGAGCTCGCGCGTGATGGTGGCTTCGTCGGTCGTCAGTAGCAACGGATCAAAATTGCCTTGCAGCGTGACATTTGGCCCTGCGGCTGCACGCGCTTGCACCAGATCACTCTGCCAATCCACGCCCAAGCCATCGGCACCCGTTGCGGCCATGACGTCAACGCTGTGCGCCGCGCCGCGACTAAAGAGCATGATGGGCACGGCCGGGAATTGCGCGCGTAGCGCAGCAACTATGCGCTGCATAGGTGCCAGCGAGAACTCGCGGTACAGGCGCGGAGCCAAGACGCCGCCCCAGGTGTCAAACACCATGAGCGCATCAGCACCCGCGCGCACTTGGCCCGCGAGGTACTCGGTAACGGCTGCCACGTTGACGTCAAGTACGCGCCGAAACAGCTCTGGGCGTTGCAGCATCATTCGACGCGTGAGCGGAAAAGCGTCGCCGGAGCCGCCGCCTTCGATCATGTAGCAAGCGAGCGTGAATGGGCTTCCCGAGAAGCCGATGAGCGGCACCGATTGCTCCCCGCCGTTGGTCAGAGCGCGCTTGCACTCAGCGACAGCGTCAAACACGTATTGCAGTTTCGCCATGTCCGGCACCGCCAACGCGTTGACCGCAGTTTCGTCGCGCAGCGGGCGCGAGAATCGTGGGCCCTCGCCGACGCCAAACGAGAGGCCGAGGCCCATCGCATCGGGCACGGTGAGAATGTCCGAAAACAAGATGGCAGCATCAAGCTGGTAGCGCTCCAAGGGTTGTAGAAGCACTTCGGCGCAAAACGAGGGCGAATGGCAAAGCTCTAAAAAGCTGCCGGCCTTGGCACGCGTGGCGCGATATTCCGGCAGATAGCGACCGGCTTGCCGCATGAGCCAAATCGGCGGGCGCGGCAGGCGAGCGTCGGTGAATGCGCGGAGGAAAAGGTCGTTTTTTAGGGTGGCCATGAGCGTTAACGCGAGGTGTCGTGGGTGCTCCAAGTCCGCGATCGGAACGGGAGTCTAAGGAAGAATGCGGCCGCGCGACGGTGCGCGACGCAGAGAAAATTCGGGGCGATTAAACCAGCGTTTCCTTAACGGCGAACTAACGTGAGTGTGCGGTTCGACCAGTTCGGAGCAAGACGCTTCAAAAATTCGCGTCCGATGACGGTCGTCGTGAGCCCGGGTTTTTCGCTAACGATTGCGTTGAGGCCATACACGTCAATCGGGCCGACGCGTACAGAATTGAGCGGAAGCGCGTAGGTTTTGTACATGAGCGGCTTGCCGTCCTTGTCCTTCGGATCGATCACCGTTTTGATCTCTTTGCCCTCTTTCATCTCAATCGTTGTTTGTCGAGGGGCGCGGTGTAACTGCGATTTTTTGTCTTTGTACGGAAGGTTGAGTCGGTCCGCATCGGCAACGGGAATCACGATGATGTCGACGTTGCGATCAATTTCGGCTTGCAGATTGCCGCCGTTAACGAGAGCCGCGGTCTTGTAAAGGTTTTTTTGATCGGCTTTGATTTGGTGGCTGACGAAGCCCTGAGTCTGCGAGTCAACCACGATGGTTTCGCCCACACGCATTCGCTGCGGCAACCCGTTGTAGCGAAAGACAGCGGTGTCGTCGACGACTTTTTCGAGCAGCAACCCTTCATCCGTGAAGTGGCCGACCCGCGCGTCGATCCGCGTGCCGTCGACCATGAACTGCGCGCTGCTACGCGCACCGACTGAGGATAGCTGAAGCGTGGTGGCGCTCATTTCTCCCGCCA
>DAINAJ010000141.1:0-7794 GCA_036733505.1 Casimicrobium sp. | reverse complement strand
GTGCGCAGCACGTTGATGTTGCGCTCTGCGTACCGCGCGAGCACGTCTTCGCGTGGATGACCAAACCGGTTTCGATAGCCCGCATTGATGAGCGCGATCTTCGGAGCTACCGCGTCAATAAACGCCGGTGTGGATGACGTGCGGCTGCCGTGGTGCGGTATCAGGAGCGCGTCGCTTTTCAATGCACTATTTGCGGCGGAGCGCGCGATGATTTCGCGTTCGCTGAGCGCCTCGATGTCGGCCGTGAGCAGTGCGCTCACACGCGTGTTGCTCACCCTGATGACACAGGAGCGATCGTTAGTTTTCCGCGACTCGTCCAAGTAGTCTTCGCGCGTCGGATGCAACACATCAAAGCGCACACCATCCCACGTCCACGATTGGCCCGCGATGCAGCGCAGCGTATTCACCTTTTGCGCTGCTGCGGTTTTCGCCACTTCGCTACTGGAATCGATGGAAGTGAGTAGCCAACTTACCGGCACGGTTCCGAGCAGCGAGCGAGCGCCGCCGCTGTGATCAATATCTAGATGGCTCACGACCAGCCCGTGAATGTGAGCTGCGCCCACCGCGCGCAGGTACGGCGCGATGATGCGCGAGCCCGCATCGCTCGTCTCGGTCCAGCGCGGGCCGGTGTCGTAAACGAGCGTGTGCCTTGCGGTCTGTATGACGGCGGTTGTGCCTTGCCCGATGTCGAGCACCGCAAGATTGAACTCTCCCTCGGGCGGCGCTTCTGGCAACAGCATAAAAAGTGGCAAACACCACACAGTGCCAAGCCACCGATGGGGCCAGCCGCGCGGCGCGAGCAAAATTAAGCAACCCAACACTGCGAGCCCGACGCTCCACCACGGCGGCGCGTGTTGCACCCACAGTGTCGCAGGCAGCGTCGTGAGCCATTGCAAACCCGCTGCGAGCCACGCAACGAGTTGATGCGCAATACTCAGCAACGCGTCAATCGGGAAGATCAGCCAGATCAACGTGAGCGGTACCACCACCATGGTGATCAAAGGAATCGCCACCGCGTTGGCGATTGGCCCCACGAGTGAAACCTGTTGAAACAGCGCGATAGAAATTGGCGCGAGACCAAAAGTGACAGCAGCTTGCGTGACCAGTAGGGTCTGCCACCACGTGCGCTCGCCCACCCGCCCCACGGTAACGAACATCAACATAAAAACGGCTAGAAACGAGAACCAAAATCCGACCGCCAGTACCGCCCACGGATCAATGACCAGCACCACGACTGCCGACCAAGACAAGATCAACCAAGGCGATAAAGCTCGCCGCAGCATCAGCGCGAGCGCAGCCGTGAGCAACATGTAGCAGGTGCGTTGCGCAGGCACGGCAAAGCCCGACAACGCAGCGTATGCCACCGCGACAAGCGCTGCGACCAAGGCCGCGGCTTGCTGCGCGGGCAGGCGTGACACGAGACGGGGAGAACGTCGCCACAGCGCGAAAACGGCTAAGGCAATCCAAGTCGCAAATAGCGTGACGTGCGCGCCGCTGATCGATAGCAAGTGCGACACGGCCGTAGCGTTAAATAGCGCCCAATCGGCTTCTGAGATCGCGCGTTGGTCGCCGAGCGCCAGCGCGATGAGTACGCCTGCGTAGCGCTGATCCGTGAGCGCGATTTGCATGCGTTCGCGCAGTCGATCACGCAATTGGTTTAGGAAATCAATCGCGCGGCCTGCGTTGGCCGCAAGCCGGCGGTTGGGCTCGTCGCCACGCACGCTGCCAGTGGCGCGCAATTCGTGTTCCAGCATCCATGCTTCGCTATCGAAGCCATGTGGATTGACGTAGCCGTGCGGTCGCTTGAGTCGCACCGTGAACTGCCAGCGCTCGCCTGCCCGCAGCGTCGGCAACGGCTCACCTTGCAATTCTTTTATCGAAGGCTTGTACCAGCCGAGCGCAATGCGCGGGGGCACGGTGGCCTCGGGCGTCAAAACGCGCTCAACGGCGAATGCGAAACGCACGCCAAGTGCGTCAGCTTGCGGCAATTCATCAATCACGCCGATGAGCTCGATGTCGCGCGCTTCCCACGCGCTGGGCAAGGCGTGCGACATGCGCAAATCAGCGCGAAATAACGCGAAGCTCGCACCCAGCGAGAGGGCAACGATGAGCGTCAACCAAAGCGAAGGCTTCGCTTCGCGTAACAACAAAGCGCTGCCAAGAGCGCCCGCAAGCAACAGCACCGCAATCATCGTCCAGCGCGGCGGCAGCGAGGAACTCAGCTGCGCCAGCGCGACACCCAACGCGAAAGTGAGCAGCGTGATGACGGTGCGCATGCTTGTTTGCGGCTAAGGCTACACAGGGCTAGCGCGTGTGGTGTTAATCCACCTTCCAATGCCCCGATTTGCCGCCCAATTTTTCGAGCAGACGTACGTTGGAAATCACCATGCCGCGATCGACTGCTTTGCACATGTCGTAAATCGTCAAGAGCCCAATGCTCGCGGCGGTGAGCGCCTCCATTTCCACGCCAGTGCGGCCAACTGTCTCTGCGGTGACTTCGATATTCACTGTGGACGCCATTTCGTCGGTCGTGAATTCAACCGCCACTCGGGTGAGCGGGATTGGATGCGCTAGCGGAATCAAGTCAGCGCAGCGCTTGGCCCCCTGAATGGCCGCGATGCGCGCGATGCCCAAGACATCGCCCTTTTTGTGCGAACCAGACTCAATGAGCGCAAGCGTGGCGGGTTGCATGGCGATTGTGCCCTCGGCGCGCGCCACGCGTTTGGTTTCGGCCTTGGCCCCGACGTCGACCATGTGCGCTTGTCCGGCAGCGTCAAAATGCGTGAGCGGTTGCGATGAATCAGTCATGAATAGGCTTAACTTCGTTGATGCGAGGAACTTGCGCGGGTTTTCGGCTATCTTAGCAAGATGAACGCTGCAACTTTTCTGCGCCCGCCATGCTCAATTCGCCATTTACTGAGCGTGGTGCTGAGCGCGGCTACTGCCGTCGCGTGTGCCCAGTCGTTGTTGCCGGAGCTGGGTGACAGCTCGGGCGCACTGGTGACGAGCCAGCAAGAAAGAAAAGTGGGCGCAGAAGGCATGCGCGAGCTGCGAGCCAGCGGCGCGTATCTGCAAGACCCGGAGGTCAATGCGTATCTGAACGAATTGGGGCAACGGGTGCTGGCTGCCAACCCGTCGATTCGCGAACCATTCGAGTTTTTCGCAGTGGCCGACGGTGGCGTCAATGCGTTTGCCATGCCTGGTGGTTACATCGGCGTGAACATGGGATTGGTGCTTCTCACGCAGTCCGAAAGTGAGCTCGCCAGCGTGCTTGCGCATGAAGTGGCGCACGTCACACAGAAGCACTATGCGCGCATGATGGACGATCAACGCAAGAACGCATGGATGGGCATCGCAGGCCTCGCCGGCGCGGTGCTTGCGGGCGCGAAAGGCAAAGGCGACGCTGCTCAAGCGGTGCTGCTTGGGTCGCAGGCCGCGACCGTTCAAAACTATCTGAATTTTTCGCGCGAAAACGAGCGCGAGGCTGATCGCATTGGTTATCAGTATCTGATCCGAGCCCAGTTCGACGCGTCGGCGATGGGCGTCTTTATGGAGCGCTTGCAGCGCGCCACGACGATTTCCGACACTGGTGTGGTGCCCGGCTATTTGCGTACGCACCCGATTACGTTGGAACGTATCGCTGATGCCAATACGCGTGCGGCTAGCGTGGAGTTCAAGCTCGCCAAAGAAAGCGTTGATTTTCATTACGTACGCGCACTTTTGCGCAGCTACGTCGGCGAGCCGAAAACTGCGGTCGCGTTTTTTGAATCAGCGTTGGAAGAGCGCAAGTACGCCTCCGAACCCGCCACCCGTTACGGCCTCGCCGCGTCGCTGCTGCGCTCGCGCGACTTCTCTCGCGGCAAGCAAGTGTTAGCTTCGCTCGAGCGTGACGGCGTGCGCCACCCGATGATTCCTGCGATGCTTGGGCAGATGCTCATTCAAAACGAAGAAATCCCGGCAGCGGTGAAGCACTTCGAGCAAGCGCTCGCTGAATATCCAAATCACTGGCAACTGCACTACGACCTGCCCGAAGTGTTGCTGCGCGCGAAGGAGCCGAAACGCGCGCTTGCGTCTGTCGAAAAAAGTTTGGTTCGTCGGCCCGATGATGTGCAACTTTTTGAGTTGGCCGCGCGGGCGAGTGCTGACTTGGGTTTGAAGATGAAGCAGCATCGCTTTCTGGGCGAACAGTACGCAAGACAAGGCAACTTACGAGGCGCGCTCGATCAATTTGAGTTGGCCTCCAAGGCCGGCGACGGCGATTACTACGAAGCCAGTTACGTTGACGCCCGCGCTCGTGAAATCAAACGCGAAATCGAACAATTGCGTAAGGACAATCGACGCACGCTCTTTGAGTAGCGGGTCGTGGCCGATGCGAGCCTTCCTTATCGCTCTTCGCCAACAACTTTTATGCGCAAGTGACAGCCGGGCGGCGGTTACGCGGATATAGTTGCAAATGTCGACTCACAGAAAAAATGGGCTGTAACGACCTGTCGGCAGTCGATGTCGGGAAAAAGTCATTGCATTCAACGATCGCGAATCGCCTAACGCAACAATTTTGACAACGCAGTTCGGCAGTCTGCTTTCGGTAGCGCTGCGAGCGCTTTGCTTTCTGCGGCATTGGCCGCTTTCTGATCACGCTTCAATCCCTCGCCGTGGCGCATCATCGCCGCGAGACGGCACTCGCCCCACGCCACGCCGTTCTCCGCCGCGCGCTTGTACTGAACCGCTGCCACAGCGCGATCTCGCTTGGTGCCGCGGCCTAAAAAGTGCATGTCCCCGAGGTTCACGGCTCCATCAAAATTTTGTAGTTCGATTGCGCGCGTGAAGAATGCGATGGCTTGCGCGTCGTCACGCTTTACGCCCGCGCCCTGCCGGTACAACAAACCCAGGTTGTTTGCGCTCTGGCCCTGCCCCGCGTCCGCGGCTTTGCGATAAAGCACAGCAGCAGCGGCGGCGTCTTTCGGGCCGCCATGTCCGTCGTCGAGCATGCTCGCGAGGTTGTGCATCGCGTTCATGTCGCCAGCCTCGGCGGCTTTGCCCAGCCAATGCCGCGCTTTCACCGGATCGTTTAGGCCGTAGTTGCCGTGAAGATAGGCGGTGCCGAGCTTCAATTGCGACTCGACGAGTCCCGCTTCGGCGGCCTTCGCAAGCCACATTGCGCCGCCGGCGGCGTCACGCGGCCCACCTTCGCCTGCTAATAGCACCGCCGCGGCGTTGTGCATGCAGACGGACTCGCCCATATCCGCGCCACGCAGATAGGCATTGCGCGCGCGCGCGAGCGAATCGTCGTCGCGCGAGAGCTTTCGCAGCAGATTCCCGACGTGACAGTTCGACTCGCCATAACCGCGCGCAGCGGCCTTTTCGTGCCATCCGAGCGCTGCCCGGTCGTCGTTGGGCAACTCGTTGCTGTTTTGTAGCAGCACACCCAAATTGAACTGCGACTCAGGGTGTCCGGCCTCTGCCAGCGGTAGCCACGCATGAAAGGTGGCCGCGTCTTGGCGGTTTTTGTAATAGATCAACCCTTGGTCGCGCACCGCTTCACCGGCCGGGGTGAGCTTGCCATCGCTGACGAGAATCACCGGGCTGGTCGTGGCCTTAGTCGCGGGCGCTGCGGCTGCGTCTTCGCTCGCGGTCGGTGGTGTTTGACATGCAGCGAGGAGAATCGCGCTGGCCGCAAGTGTGAGCGCGAGGGCGAAAGAGGCGTGGGTCGAGCGGGTGCTGTGGTTGACGGCGTGGCGAGGCAGGTGTGCGAGCAACATGGTGTGTCTGGGCGTTGAGTTCACGGGGTGGCGGCGACACGATGCCATGCGGCAGGCCATCGGTCAAGAGCGGAAATGGAGGCGGGCAATCATGCGACGCGCAAATTTAGCGCGAGAAGCTGAGGACGTGATGAAGAACGCGTCCGCAAATAGGCCGTGTCTCGATTGCGAACATAGCGGAGTCGATCGATTGCGCACCTATGCGCACGGGTTCCAAGCGCGAACGGTTATCCTATTCACATTGACAGCATGACACGATAACGAGGCGCGATGGGTCTGCGCATCCGTCGATGCGTTGACGCAAATCATCGCACCGGGGCGCGGCTTCGGTAAATTAGTCGAACGGCGCGGCGTTCTGCGTTTTATGCCAAAGAATTTTTCAATGCCACGCGTGGCGCATTCAGGAGAAACATGATGAAAGTACTACTAGCCGTTGATGGGAGCGCCGACACCAAACGAATGCTCGCCTACCTTGCCACCCACGATGACTTGCTCGGTGCTTCGCCGAAGTATGTTGTCCTCAACGTGCAGCCCGCCGTGCCCGGTGGCGCCGCGAAGTTTGCGGGAAAGGAAATGGTCGCGGAGTTTCATCAGGCGGAAGCCGAATCGGTGTTGGGCCCCGTCACCAAATTTCTAGATCGGCACAACGCGAGCTACACCGCGGACTTTCGAGTGGGACACGCCGCCGAGGAAATTTTGCGCGCCGCGAAAAAATCCAAAGTGGACATGATCATCATGGGCTCGCAGGGCCGGGGCAGCATTCGCACGTTGCTCTTGGGCTCAGTCGCGCAGAAGGTATTGTCTGGCTCAGAAGTGCCGGTGATGGTGGTGCGCTAACGCGCGTCGGTAACTAACGATTTGGCGGGGCTCGGTGACACCGAGCGCGCCGCCAAGTCCGGCCCTACACAGAGGCGTCGTTCCGCGGAACCAACAATTCAGCAATTGAGGCGAAATCGTGACTGCCGGAGACTCACGGCCGTAGCGACAGCGTGCGTGCCAGCAAGCCCCACACCGCTTGCGCTTCGCCAGTGTGCTTTTGCTCGGCGTTTAGGCGCACGCTAAGCACGCTCGCTGTACTCGGCGCTCTGGCGTTGATCTCCGCCGCGAAATTAGTCTCGATTGTTTCAACGCCTGCACCTTCGGCTACGCCGATCATCGCGAACCCCGTACCCTTGATCGTGCCGAGCGCGGTGATTTCAACCGATGCGCCCTTGCCTGCCATCGCCTTCGTCAGCTCCGCTCTTCGTGAAGCAATCAGGCTCGCGGGCTTGCTTGCGTCTGTCGCGCTCGTCAGATTTGGTAGCGGCCGCAGCGTGATCGTCAGATCGGGGCCGCTGGCGCGCGTCGAGTGCTTAAACCGAACAATGAGCGCGTCGTTGCTGTCTTCAACCACCTGCGGCTGCAAAAACGTTGGGTATTGCAGCGCCAGACGCTTGTGATTAAAGGTGGTGTCCGGCGCGTTGTCCACCACGACGTTGAGCGGGGCAGCAACCGTGCTTGGCGCGGCGGCCACCGGCGGTTTTGTGGGAACAGGTGAGGATGCAGAGGTAGGCGCTGCGGCGGGGTCCGGAGTTCCCGCGACAGTGACGGGTGTTGTCGCGGGCAGTGCGGGCTTGAGCGCCGGTAATTTCAGCGACGCTTGCAACGTGGTCGACAGCGCTTCAATGGCTGGCGAGCGCGTGAGTACGATCTCGATGAATTCCCAAATTTCCTCGTCGTGTAGCACAGAGGCAAATCGCACCGCTGGCACCTTTGACGCGCCGTTGCCCGGCAACGACGCCCCCAACGCAGAATACTGCCCGTAGTTCGAGAATGGCGTGCTGCTCTCGTTGCCAGTCGTGCGCAGCAACGTGGCTAGCGCATTCTCGTGAACGCCAGTGACGTAGGCCAGTTTCCGCACAAACGATTGAGTGGCGGGGACCGTCGGCGGGAGCGGTTTGCGGTTGATCCAGAGCTCAAACTGCTGTCCGTCTAGCTTGCAAACCAACGCACCTTCGGCGAGAAAGCAACTCGCTGGCGCATCAAACTGTGCGCC
>DAINAJ010000140.1:0-7810 GCA_036733505.1 Casimicrobium sp. | reverse complement strand
TTCCGCGCCACGACCTCGCCGATATGGCCGCGATAACTCCACGGCAAACCTGCGTTTTTCCAACCGTTCACGTCACGGCGTTCGGCTGCGGATAGGTCGCCCTCGAATCCGTCGACCACCGAGTACACATCGCGGTATCCGGCGTCGTCCAGGGCGTCCGCCGCCCGTGCGCTCCGATCACCCGAGCGGCA
The DNA here is from genome assembly GCA_036733505.1 of Casimicrobium sp. GTDB lineage: Bacteria > Pseudomonadota > Gammaproteobacteria > Burkholderiales > Casimicrobiaceae > Casimicrobium. The sequence goes on along the minus strand of DAINAJ010000140.1, from coordinate 7,619 downwards.
GATCAGCACGATGGTCGCATTGCGGTCACGCTGATGAACGCGCAAGTGTTGCGCGACTTGCTCCACGAATTGGGGATTTCGGCTCACCGTGTAGCGACCGCTTTTCGGCTCCCACTGCGAAGCGTCCGTCATGTCTACGAACGGCACATGCGCGTGAACGCCCTCGGCGACACCGACAAAACTAAATTCCGCCCGAGTCCGAACGTCAACGAACAAAACCTCGCGCGATCGCACCAGCGCATGGGCTTCCGACGCAAACAGATACTTGCCGGATCGCGTTTTCTTGTTCGCGGCGATGTCAGTTGCGCCAGTCCGTCCGGTTGCCCTGTCGCCCGGCGCATACTCGCACGAGATGAGCTCGCTGGTGGGCGCATCCGTGAAGCAGAACGTGTCGCCGGGTGCCGCGAACGCGGAACCCGCCAAGCTCAAGACGGCAAACAGCACCGCACCGGGGGAAAAGCGCTTCACGGCCGAGGTGGGCAACGTTGTGGATGACCGAGTTATGAGACGAAAAAAACGCATGAATGGCATGAAAGCGCTCCTGTGAATGAGGGGTACACAGGGAAGAACGAAGGCGCAGAGCGGAATCAGACATTCAGGCACCCGGCATTGACAGCTTTTTTGCGTCAGCGACCGCCAGGTCGCCGTTGAGGCCATATTTTTCTTATAGTCAACACGCCATGCAAATGGCCAGCAAGCCCAAACTGGACGTCGCTTAACGTCAAAAGCTGTTTTCTAGAAAACGTGAACGCATCACCGCAACGCAACTAAGTCGTGCATTCGTACAGCACACCTATCTCGCCGGTTACAGCAAGCCGCAACTGTCACGCAAGAAGCTAGATACATCCACAGGCGAACGGCGCGGCGCATTGGCGCTGAACGCGTTGTCCGTCAGCGCTACTCCGGTCACACCAAGCGCAGCACGCGCCATCATCACCGTATCCGTGGTGGCCAACACCGTTCCGTCGCCATCGACGTCGAGGCTGCATTTCACAACGCCGATAGGAGTCGTTATCGGCGTTCCCGCACCAAAAGGCGCACTGCCGCGCTGGCCGAGCGTATTGTCGCCCCAGCAGCTGATTGCGCCTGCCATGCTAATCGTGCAGGCGTGGTTCAGGCCCGCCGCCATGGTCGCCACACCGCTACTTTGGCCGGTCACTGCCAGTGGTGAGCCGCTGTTGCCAGTGGGTTGCCCCGCGTTGCCCAACTGCCCTTGATTGTTGAGCCCCCAGCAAAACGCCTGACCGCTCACCACCGCGCAGTTGCCTGCGTTGGCGGCATAAATCTTGGTGGGCCGAAACGACACCCCGAAGTAATACGGTGATGTTCTGACGGAAGAACTTATGACGCCATCACCGACTTGCCCGAAACCGCGATCACCCCAACACCAGGCGTCGCCGGTCGTGCCATTGGCCGCGCACACATGCGAGCCGCCGGCAGTGACCATCGTCGCGTTGGTGATGCCTGTCGCCGCCGCTGCTGGCACGTTGCTACTGAGCACGGTGGTACCGTTGCCAAACTGACCGCTGATGCCGCTGCCCCAGCAGCGCACCGTGCCGCCGGTCACCGCACACGCAAAGTACGAACCTGCTGCCAGATGGGTGACGCCGGTCAATCCCGAAACAGTCGCCGGCGCGAATACTTGCGGGCTGGCGGAGCCACTGCCCACCTGCCCTGCGGAATTGCCGCCCCAACAACGCACGGTGCTTGCATTCGATATTTGATTAAACATTTGCGCGCAGCTGAAGTCCGCACCTACCGCGACCGCGACCGCCTGATTGCTCACCGTGGTAAGACCGATGACCGCCACCGGCAGCGGACTTGAATTCGTCGTGCCATTTCCAAGTTGGCCGTCGCTGCCGTCGCCCCAACACTTCACCACGCCCTGCGCCAACGCGCAGGTGTGAACCCGCCCCGCTGAAACAGAGGTCACGCCAGTCAACCCCGGCACAACGACCGGAATCGCCGAGTTGGTGGTCGTGCCATCTCCCAGCTGCCCAGCCGCGTTGGTCCCCCAGCAATGCAGACCGCCACTGCCATAAATCGCGCAGGTGTGATTGAACGAACTAGCCGCCTGCGTATAGGTTTCCCCCTGCGCGGCGGGGGCGATGAGCCAGGCAACACAAAAAAAGCTGGTGGCGAAAAATGATGAATGACGATGCACGCGCGCGCTCCGGTGATGGCGATTAGACGGAAGAACGCAAGTCTGACCGGAAAACGGACATTGCGCGAAACTTTGTTTTAGATCAACCAGGAGGTAGGTCGAAATGCAGACTTGCGCTGACCCGCGGCACGCGTTCGCCAGATCGGCAACGTCACGATAGGTCCGTACGGGTTCCCGCTAACAGGTACCGCATCAAATTAGCCCGCGGTCGCCAAACAAAGTCCCAAAGGCGCGATTCGCCCCCTAGCGCTATCAACAGCCCGCGGAAGCAATAGTCGCCGCGCGAAACGCTGCCTCCCAAATAGCACCCGACTGCAACGGCGCGGCATCAAGCACTCTCGATTGCGCTTTGATGATGCGCTTGCCTTCATCACAGTTACCCACCACCGCCTGCGCAGCGGCTTGCCACAACCTAGCCTCAACAAAACGGGGGCGTTGAGTATCAACTTGGTCGACAACCGCGTCGTTAATTCGAGCGAGGCGACGAGCGGCGTCAGAGGCGCGGCCGTGATTTAGATCAACTCGAGCCAAGGCAACATGCGCGGGCAAGACAAGCGCACTGTCACGATAACTCGCTTCGTCAACAGCATTGACCGCGACGACGAATACATCGTGCGGACACGAAGCGTCGTCTCTGCGCTCATCGCAGATCAGCGCCAAAAGCGCTAACCCGTTTCGTCGTAAATGCGGCGGAAACCCATCGCCCAGTAATTTCAAACCGTCACTGAGAAGCCGCGATGCGTCCTGCATTCTTCCTTCACGAAACGCCAATTCGCCGTACGTAAGCGTCGCAGTGGCGCTCCAAGCAGGCACGCCTTTGCGCGAAAGTATCGGCGCGGCGAAATCGAGGTGTCTCCGCGTAGAAATGAAGTCCCCCTCTTCGAGCGCTAGCCCTGCAAGCATACGATTGACTAAAGCGTCATCTTCACTTCCAGATCCGGCGGTTTGCAGCGTAAATTGCTGCGCAAGCGCGCACATCTGGTGAGCACTATGCGCAGCTTGGGTGAGCGCCGTATAGGCGCATAGTCTCGACAAATTAAGCCATTGCCGCCCGGAACGCGACGGGTGCAGCACGAACGCGTTTTGCGCTGCCTTTAAGTCTGCGATGCCTTCGTTCAAACGTCCAGCGAGCGCACGCGCATTTCCTCGTTGCGACAGACTAATAGCGGTCTCATAAGAGTCAGGGCGGTAGTTTTTCAAGAAGAGTTGGTTCGCCTTGTCATACGCCGCAGCGGCATCGCCGTATCGACCCACTGACTCAAGGCCATAGCCCAAATTGGAGTAACCCGTAGCGATACTTGGACTCTCCGGCTTGTGAAAAGCGATTCGCTCTTCAAGCCCGAGTTGAGCGTAGCGCAGCGCGTCATCGGCGGACTTACGTTGAGAAGCCAATTGGCTGAGTGCCGTGTACAAACGGATCAACACCTCGCCATGAATTCGATGTTTCCGAAAAAGAGTTTCCGCGCTCGTCAGATCGGCTTCCGCGAGTTCTCGTTTCCCCATTGTCAGATACTGGTGCCCTCTGGCTGCGAGCGCGATTGCGGTACTTTCATGATTCGCGCCAAATCGCGTCACCGACAAACGGTACGCCTCATCTATTAGCGTAAGCGCCTGATCACGTTTCTCAACTTTATTGCTGAGGCGAGAAAAAATAGACAGTAAATCGATTCGTTCTTCTACGGCGAGAGTGTCGTTTTTTTGGAGGTTGCTGACACTTGTTCGCAACAAGTCAGCGAGTGAGGGTTGCTTTGCTTCGACGACACCTTCACTGAATGGCGAAAATATGCCCTCAACGAAGTCGCGCACTGTCTCTGCTCGTTGTGCCTGTTGTCTCGCCAAGTCAGCTTGGTGGAGTGTGCTGGCAAATCCGCCGAAAAAGGTAAGCAATACCAAAACGCCAGCGACCACGCCCACCCGATGTCGCCGCACAAACCGCCCCACCCGATACCAACCCGCATCCGGCTTCGCAGCAATCGGTTCGTACGCAAGATACCTTTTCAAGTCATCCGCAAAAGCCTGTGCCGTGGCGTAGCGTTGCTTCGGGTCTTTGCGCAATGCTTTGAGCACAACAGTGTCCAAATCACCTCGTATGCGTCGGGCGGATTTGCCTGATTCGCTGTCGCCAGTGATGAGCCGCTGATCACTCGGTTTTGCGGGATCCTGATCGAGGATCGCTTGTTCCAAGTCACGCCTCGTCGGCCCTTTCGGGTCATACGGTCGGCGACCCGTGAGCAGTTCGTAGAGAACTACGCCGAGTGAATACACGTCACTTGCGGTACCGAGACTCGCGTTGTTCACTTGCTCCGGCGAGGCGTAGTCGAGCGTGAGCGCACGGCCCGACAAGCGAGTGAGTTGCGTTGCGTCGGCTGTCGGAGAGTCTTCATCATCGAGCAATTTCGCAATGCCGAAATCAAGCAAATGCGGTTCGCCTTTTGCGTCCACCAGTATGTTCGACGGCTTGATGTCGCGGTGGATGACGAGCTGCGTGTGCGCATGCGCGACGGCCTCGATCACGCGGATGAAAAGCTGCGCGGTGGCCTCGGGCTTTAGCCGTTTCTCCTTGACGTAGTCGGTGATCGGCTGGCCATGGACGTATTCGATGGCGATGTAGGGCTGTGTGGCTTGATCAACGCCGGCATCGTAGAGCCGTGCGATGCCAGGGTGCTCAAGGCTTGCGAGGATGTTTCGCTCGCGGGCGAAGCGTGCTGCCAGTAACCAGTTTAGGTTTTCGACGAGCGGCATTTTCAGGGCAACCTGCCGCGAGTGCTGCCCGTCGGCACGCTCGGCGAGCCAGACGACACCCATGCCGCCGCGACCAAGCTCCTTTATCAATCGATACGGGCCGATGCGCTGCCCCGAAGCTCGTTCGGGTGAAGGCAGATTTCGGCCAAAAGCCGTGAACGTCGCTTCGTCGTCGACGCGCGCATCGGCTTGGGCGCCAGCAGCGACGGGCAAGTCACTCGCAACAGCGTCCGAGTCACGCTCCAAAGACGCCGCAAGCGCTGCGTCTCGCATAGCGCCGGGAATGTGCGGCAGCACAGTTGGCGCGTCGGTGCTCGTCAATTGCGCAACCATTGCGCCAAACGCGCGATCAAAGTCTGCGCCGTTTGCTGCGGACACTGCACGCAAGCGCGTGCGTTCGGCCTCGTCCGCATTGAGCCACGCGTCTGCCATGCTTGCAAGTTCGCGTAATTGCTCTGCGCTTAATTGCATCCATTTGCTCCACAGTTAACGAAATGGTTCCCAACCCTCGCCTTCGACTTCGCGACGCGCTGGCGATGCGATGGTCGTCCGTCGCGCAAGCTTATCTGCATCGCTACGATCCGCGCGGACGCTACTTGAACCGAGTCGAGTCCGCCCTAGCGTCAAGAATCGCCCGTACGATATTCGGATCGATGACGCTATGCATTGCGACGGTCGCCCAAATGAACTCCGCCGAGGCCACGCGCGTCATGAAAATTTCACCCTGCGCATTTTTACAGCCACGCGCACGCAGCACGAGTGACCAAGTTCGATGCGCTTCGACATCAAAGTAAGTGGCGGGTAGCACTAGCGAGCCGCGCCCAGCGAACGGCTCACAACGTCCGTCGGCCGGGACGTGTGCCGAAGCCGCGGCAACTACCATTGCATTCGCTGGCAGCGTTATGCCTTCGGCCTGCTGATCGATCCGGCTGGCCACGATTAGCGCTTCTACAGTATCGATGTGCACCCCGTTCCAGATACGGTCTTGGCTCCAAACGGTGGCATGAAGCTTGAAGTCAAAACTCACGACCATCGTACCGTCGTTGGCCTCGTTGCGGGCGGCGACATTAAACAAAGTTCCTCCGCCGGTCCCTAGATCCCCGGTCAGTCTTACTGGTGGCATTTTTTCTTACTCCGTTTCGTAGTTGTTTAGGATTTGGTGACGGACAGTCGCCAACGCGTTCATTCGATCAAGCTATGAAATTCACAACACGATCGGCATGTCTTTCCAACTCGCTTTCGGCGGTCGAGAACGAAGCCACCGTCCCATCGCAGCCGCGCCGTCCTGCCACGCGAGCTCTCGCTCAACTCGACTCGCCAGCGCCGCTCGATGCGCAGGATCGTCGTCGCTCCATAGCGCTTGATAAGCTCGCGCCACGAGCGAGACGTAGTACTCGTCGTCAAAATCCTCCTTAAGTACTACGACGACAGGTGCGATCAACGCATTAGCCGCCGCCAGCTCACCGCGTTTCGCGTGTAAGCAAGCACGAAGCAGGCGCGCAACGAGCACACGGCCGCTACGCGAGTTGAGTTGCGCCCCGCTCGTACCTTCGACGCTGTCCAAAATTGCGGATACTTCGTCGAGACGATTCTGTCGCAGAAGCGCCTCGGCGAGCGTGAGCGCGGTGAAGCTTCGTCCTGCAGCCGTTGCTGGGGTGCCGAGATACAGCTTGCGCAATGGCCCCTCTGCGGCCGCCGCGCCTCCGGAATACATAGCGATCCGCGCGTTCGCAAATTCGTCGATCCGTTGCCTCTCGGCCGCGTCTGGCCCAATCGCGTCACGGATTCTGCGAGCGCTGCTGCGCGCCGTGTCAAAGTCACCGACTCGAATCGCAGCCGTCGCTAACGTGTTAAGCGCGTCCTGCGTGATGCCATGATTTGGCCCCAACCGCTGCTCACTCTCACGCAACACAGTTTTGGTCGATTCGATGGCTTGCTGAAATTGGCCCTGGCGCATCAGTACGTGCGCCAACATAACTGCCGTCTCCAGCGCTGCGACGGTCTTTCGCTCCTTCGCTCCGCGATAAAGACGTAGCGCTTCATTCAGGTGTCTCCGAGCCGCCGCGAGATCGCCCATGTCAGCGGCGGCATAGCCTGTCGCACGTAGCGTATCGACATAGAGGTCCGCGGCCTGCGCACCGTTACGCCCTCGCAATCGGCGAGCGGCTTCCTCAAAAAACGCTAACGCTGTCTTGGGGTGATTGCGGGCTCGTTCGATCTGGCCCCGCAGATAACCAAGATTCGCCGCCAAGAAGTCGCCGTCTGGCACGCCGCTTTCGATCAGTGCTTGCAGTTCGCCGCAAAGTTTCTCGGCGACATCAAGTTTGATCAGGTCCGTACCGGCGGCATTCGTCTGCGTCTCGATTAACTGCACAAGGGTGCGAGCCAGTCGCGCGCGATCGCCCGCACGCAGCGCATCTGCTCGCTCGTCCGCGTGACGCTTCAGCGCCTTGTCGTACTGTCCAATTTCGTTGTACAGAACCGCCATCGTCCCGTTGGTCATACGACGCGTCGGTACGTCAAGCAACTCATCCGCATCAATGAACTGCGCCGTACGATCCAGTAATTCGTCGGCGGTAAAGCTACGCGTTGCCGCTTCGTCTGGGCTCATACCGCGAAAGAGATGCCGCAACAATGAGTCCACTGCCTGCGCACGACCTTGACTTGCTGCCGCCTGTTGTTGCTGTTGCAGTGCGTAGCCTGCGACGAGAGC
>DAINAJ010000139.1:2165-7835 GCA_036733505.1 Casimicrobium sp. | reverse complement strand
GTGGCGCGCCCGACAGGAGTCGAACCTGTGACCCTTGGCTTCGGAAACCAATACTCTATCCAGCTGAGCTACGGGCGCGTGGCGTCAATTATAGGGGGCTACCCTCGACGCGGGCTGCATCGCTATAATTGAGGGTTGCAGGAAACGGTTTTCCTGAATCGAATACTACTCAGCTATTCGATGAGCAACACGCAACCACAGAACAAAAGCGAAGCCCGGTCATGAGCGAAGAACACGGTAGTCTGGTCAAAACTCCAAAACAACTCATCATCGTTTCGGTGATTGCACTTGTAGTGCCTGTCGCCATCGCGCTGCTGGGCTCGCAGTTGATTTCGGGCAGCAAGCGCATTGACACAACGGAAGCCAAGAAGTCCGTCGAGCAACGCATCAAGCCCGTCGGCGAGCTTGCGAAGCTAGACGGTGCTGCGCCTGCGCCGACCGGCGCGGTCGTCGCAGTGGCGGCGAAAGCGAAGAGTGGTCAAGAGGTTTACGACACAGCCTGTGTCGCCTGCCACGGTGCCGGCGTCGCTGGCGCGCCAAAGACCGGTGACAAAGCGGCATGGGCGGCTCGCATCGCACAAGGCTCTTCCGTGCTTTACGACCACGCAATTAAGGGCTTCAAAGGCATGCCCGCCAAGGGCGGCGCGAGCACCCTGTCCGACGACGAAATTAAAGCCGCCGTTGACGTACAAGTAGCGAAGTCAAAATAGTCTGGGCGTGAACCATTCACTCGCCTCCAAAAACGCGCCACTCGGCGCGTTTTTTGTTTCCGCAGCGCCACGATGAGCACGTATGTCGTTGGCGACGTGCAGGGCTGCGCGGCGGAGCTAAACGAACTCCTTGCGTTGGTGCGCTTTGATTCGTCTAAAGATCAGGTTTACTTTGTCGGTGACCTGGTAAATCGCGGCCCAGATTCGGCCAGCGTGCTGCGCCGTGTGAAAGCGCTGCAAGAGCAAGGCGCGGCTGACAGCGTGCTTGGAAACCACGATTTTTTCTTGATCATGGCGTTGGAGGGATTCTCCAAACTGCATCCGGGCGATACCCTCGACCAAGTCCTCAAGATGCCAGACGCAGCAGCGTTGGTGACTTGGTTGAGGCACCGGCCGTTGCTGCTCGAAGTCGGGCCAGCGTCAGCGCACACCATCGTGCACGCAGGACTGCTACCCGCATGGACACTCGCCGACGCTCGCGCCGCTGCTCGCGAAATTGAGGCGGAACTTCGCGGCCCAGGCTATCGCGCTTTTTTGCAGCAGCTCTTCGGTAACGAACCGAGAATTTGGCACGACAGCCTGACCGGGCTCGGGCGCGCACGCGCCATCGTTAACGCATTCGCACGGCTGCGATTTTGCACACCTTTTTCTGAAGCCGACTTTCACGAAAAGCGCGATGCATCGTTCGCGCCAGAGGGCTTCACGCCTTGGTTTGCGCTGCCCGGCCGTCGCTCGGCGGGCGGAAGCATTGTGTCGGGGCATTGGTCAAGCGAAGGGCTTCGGCTGTTGCCGGGCATCAGTCTGCTGGACTCAGGCTGTCTCTGGGGTGGCGCGCTGACCGCGCTGCGCTTAGAAGACCGCGCCGTTTTTCAAGTCGCCAGTCAGCAGCCCCTGTCGCTCGCGCAGGACTAATCAGCGCGAACGATTGCCCGTATCGCCGTCTCCGCGCGCTGCGCCACTTCGCGCCGCGTAAGCCCCGCGCAGGCAATCGCCTCAACGAAGCGCACCTCCACCGTCACCGGCTCTGCGCGATGTATCGCACGCAGCGAATCCATGAGCGAAAGATCATCGATGTAGGCTGCCGCGTCGGTGCGAGCTTCCGCGATCACGCCTTTGCTTCGAGGAACGTGAAAGTAGCGCACCGCAACGACCCACACTTCGCCCTCGGAGGCCACAATCGGCTCCAACAAAGATGCGTGAAATTTAAGCACGTCGCGACCATCGCTGGTTGTGCCCTCAGGAAACACCGCGACGGTTTCACCCGAAGCGAGCAGGTCATGTACGACGGCCTTGAGCCGGTGCGTGTCTTTTCGGTCGTTTCGGTCAATGAAAACAGTTCCCGCGTTGGCGAGCATCCGACCCGCAATCGGCCACTGGCGAAGCTCTGCCTTAGCGATGAAATGGCACGCTCGCTGGGAGTTAAGCGCAAAAATATCCGCCCAAGAGATGTGATTGGCCACGAGCGTAACCGGCCGTTCGGCGTCCGCCGGGAAGCCGATCGCGCGGACCTCGATCCCGGCCAAATGCAGTAGATCGCGCGACCATTTTCGAGCCACAGCATGCCTGCGCACGCTGTCGTCACGGGCGAAAACGGTGGCTGAAATCCACAAACCTTGAAGCAGTTTTGCGAACAACCGGACAGTCCGCCAATAGAAAGCGATGTCCATCAGCCGTTGCCCCCGGTCAACATTGCACCAGAAAAGCGTGGACGAACGCAGGCGCGCGCGCAAAATTTCCGTATCATTGCGTGCGAATTCCGCATTTTTTTGCAACGTTTGCCTTCGGGTTTGACACTTTGCCCGCCCCAAACGCGTCTTAGCATGAGTACGGAACTAATTTTTTCAGGAGAGAAAACCATGTCACGCATTTTCGCACTCACCTTGGCCGCAGCCGCCATTGCGCTGGCCGGATGTGAAGCCACCCAGCCAAAAATTGGCTCTGACAGCGCCAAGACTGCAGCCACCGGCTCCGCTGGCGGTGCCGCTGCACAAAACGTCAACTCCAAACTTGGTCGCTGCGACCGCCCTGCTGGCACCATTGCTCTGGTGGAGGACACAAGTCTCGATTGGTACCGTGCGTACATGGACAAGTACCGCTTGGGTTCCACCTCCCCGGTCTTGCGTTTGCTGATTCAGCAATCCAACTGCTTCATCGTCGTTGAGCGCGGCCGCGCCATGGCGAACATGCAGCAAGAGCGCGCGTTGCAAAACAGCGGTGAAATGCGTCAAAACTCCAACTTCGGCAAAGGTCAGATGGTCGCCGCCGACTATTCGCTGACTCCCGAAGTGCTGATGAGCGCGCGTGGTACCAGTGGACTCGGCGCTGCGTTGGGTGGCTTTGGTGGCCGCCTCGGTGTGCTTGGCGCAGTTGCAGGTGGGATCCAAACCAACGAAGCAGCCGTTATGCTGACCTTGGTGGACAACCGCTCCGGCGTTCAAGTAGCAGCGGCTGAAGGCTCGTCGTCCAACACAGACTTCAATCTCGGCGCCGTACTTGTCGGCTCTAGCGGATTCGGCGGCGCTGGTGGTTACACCAACACACCGCAAGGTAAAGTGGTTACGGCCGCCTTCACCGACGCCTACAACAACATCATTAACGCGGTTCGCAATTACAGCCCGCAGTCGATGGGTGACCGCGGCATGGGCACCGGCGGCCGTCTGACGGTCGAAGGCTCATCGCAACAGCAGGGCGCGTCGGTGCAAGCAAGCCAAGCGGCTGGCCCATCGTCGAACCCAGCTGCCAACGCCAACATGTCAGTTCGCGATGCGCAGGCCAAACTCAATGCGCTTGGCTACAAAGTAGGCGCGGTGGACGGCCAGTTGGGTCGCGGTACGATTGCACAGATCCGAGCCTTCCAACGTGATCGTCGTCTGACCGTCAACGGCCAACTCGACCAAGCAACGATGAACGAACTGGCGAAATAATCCTCGCCCGCTTCGCTCGCGTCCAGTGCGACCGAGCGAATAAAAATGGCCCGCCTTGTGCGGGCTTTTTTTATGAGAGAAAGCTTGTGGGTACGGTGCGCCAGAACTTTCTGCGCGAGCCTCCGGATTCAACGACAATTGCAAGCGAATATTCCATCGCTAATGCATAAGAGACAGCCATGTCATGCAGCCCTGAGTGGTCCCCCGTGACCGTGTCGTCTCCGTTCAAACAAGGTGGTACGCACCGTGTGCCGAACAGCGTTTACAGCGACGAATCGCTGTACGCACGCGAGATGGATGCGTTTTTTCATCATGGCCATTGGTGCTACGTCGCGTTGGAATGCGAAGTAGCCAACGCCGGCGATTACAAGGCAACCTTCATCGGCGAAAAGCCGGTCATCGTAGTACGCGATCGCGACGGCAGCATCAATGTTCTAGAAAATCGTTGCGCCCACAAAGGCGCGAAGTTTTGCCAAAAGGAATTTGGCAACGCGAAAGTATTCGTCTGCCCGTATCACCAGTGGGGCTACCGGCTCAATGGTGAGCTGGCGGGCGTGCCGATGAAAAATGGCGTGAGCGGGCAAGGCGGGTTCGATGCCGATTTCAAACTGGAAGAACACGGCCTGAATCGGCTTAAAGTGCACGTACACAACGGCATTGTGTTTGCGAGCTTTGACCACGATGTGGAGCCGTTCGAAGACTACGTTAGCGCGGAGTTAATGCCGTTTTTTAACCGAACATTCGACGGCAGAAAGCTCACGCTGCTTGGCTACAACCGACAGCGTATTCGCGGCAATTGGAAGCTCATGCAGGAGAACATCAAAGACCCGTATCACCCCGGTTTATTGCATGTTTTCTTCGTGACATTTGGTCTCTGGCGCGCTGATCAAAAAAGCGAGCTGCGCATCGACCCGCGCGGTCGCCATGCGCAGATGATCTCTACGCGAAATGCGGGCGGTGAAAACAAAGAAGTGACGGCGGGCGTTACGAGCTTCAAGCAATCGCTCGCTTTGGAAGATCCGCGTTTGATGGACGTCGTGGTTGAACCTTGGTGGGGCGGCCCAACCGCCGTGATGCAAACGATTTTTCCGAGCGTGATTATTCAGCAGCAGGTGAATTCGCTCTCTACGCGGCAAATCATTCCGCAGGGGCCGGACGCGTTTGATTTCGTGTGGACGCATTTCGGCTTTGCAGACGACACGCCAGAGATGACAGAGCGTCGCCTGAGGCAAGCGAATTTGTTTGGGCCCGCCGGACTGGTGTCGCTCGATGATGGCGAAGTCATTGAGTATTGCCAGCAGGCCACGACAGCGTATCCGGACGGTGAATGCATCGTCGAATTAGGCGGTAAAGACGGCGGCGCGCCGAGCCAACACATGGTGACCGAAACCCTGATTCGCGGCATGTACCGCTATTACCGCGAGACGCTGGGCCTATGAATACGCACGCGCTCGACGCGCTCATCACGCTCAACGCGCGGTACGGCGACGCGCTGGATCGGTTCGATTTGCAGGCGTGGAAATCGCTGTTTACGAATGACGCGGTTTACCGCGCACAGGCAAGAGAAAACTTTGATCGCGGATTGCCGCTTGCAGCGATTTATCTCGACGGTCAGGCGATGATGGCGGACAGAATTACTGGCATTGAAAAGACGCTAGTCTTCGCGCCACGCTTCACTCGCCACGTCATCAGCCTTCCTATGCTGGTGACAGAAAACACCTCGCGAACTTCATTTCTTATCGTGCAAACCATCGGCGCAACTCCGCCTGAGATATTGGCGACTGGCTGCTATCACGACACACTCGTAGACACCGCAGAAGGCCTGCGACTCGCGGCCCGCAACGCGGTATACGACAACGCCTTGATTCCTAATTCGTTGGTTTATCCGCTGTAGTTTCAGCGTCCGCGGCGTACTCGATCTTGACTTCTGCCTTCGCGGGAATGACAAAAAAACTACCAAGCTTCGCGCCACGTCTCCACGAACTTTGCGCGAATTTCGGCGGGTGTGAACGCGTGATTCTGTCCGCCGCGTTCGC
>DAINAJ010000139.1:0-2065 GCA_036733505.1 Casimicrobium sp. | reverse complement strand
GGGCGGCCGGTTTTCTGCGCGATCATTTCGGCTTCGTAATCGTTCACCGAGAGGTAATCGGCCATTGAAATCAGTTCCACGATTTCGTCGCCAGAGAACGCGGGCATGGCCTGCCCCGGATCAAAAATGAAGGGCACTTTTTTCGCCGCGAAACCGCGCGCGTGGCGGAACATGCCATCACGACCATCGGGCGCAACGATGCCCAGTGCGATGTTGTCAACGCTCGTTACATCAATGCGCTGCGACTGAAACATCGCGCCCGCGTGGAAACTCGTGATCTGGTTGTCGTCGAGATCGGTCGTGATGTGACAGTTAGCCGTGAGCGTGCCGGGGATGTGTGTCAGCGCATCCAGCCCAATGCCAAAGCGCGCCATGCGCTCACGATACTCCGCCCCATCGTCACCCACCGTCGCGCAAATGACCGCCGCTCCGCCGAGCAAATTCAACGTGTACGCGATATTTCCCGCACAGCCGCCAAACTCGCGGCGCATGTTTTCCACGAGAAACGACACATTGATCTTGTGCGTCGCGCCCGGCACGATGTGCTCACCAAAACGCCCCTGAAACACACAAATCGTGTCAAAGGCCATAGAGCCGCAAATAAGGACGCGGGGTTCAAGAGTCATGTCAGTGCTTTCAGCGGGCAAAAGGGCATTTTAGGTTGCGTGACGCGCGTGCATTCGCTCGACGATCAATCGTTGCCGGAGTTCGTAGCCTCGATGCGCCGAAGTGAACTCATGGTCCGGCGGCAAACGCGACGGCACTGATTGAGCCAGCAGTTGGTCGCGCTGCAGCGCCCGCCGCAACGCGCGACGCGGGCGTTGCATACTTACCGAAAGCATTTACAGCTTTTCGCGTTAAACGACAGCCAGGCAGTGCTTACAAGGCATTTTTTGCACAAGTCAACTTATCAAAAAAATGACCCGTATAGACCGCTGGCTAGTCGCTAGGGCATAAAAGCTGTAAACATGGAATATTCGCGTGCACACGCAACCATGCCCTACTCGCGCACCCGCTTCGCGAGCCCACGTACTTGCGCGTGCTGGCGACGGCTCACCGGCAGGCGTTCGCTGCGGCCGCGTAGCGTGACAATCCACTGCGCTTCCCCGTCCGCGTCGGCGTCGCGCTCGAACGATTCGATGATATCTGCCCGTGCGAGGCAATTGCGGTGCAGCCGCAAAAAGCGGCCGCCAAATTCTTCGTCGATGCGCGTCAGCGAATCTTCGATCAGGTATTCGCGCTCCGCGGTCACCACCGTGATGTACTTTTGCTCGGCGCGGAAATAGAGCACATCGTCGCTCGGCACCAAGAGGAGCCGCCCGCGTTCACTCACGCTGAAGAAGCGGCGCGCGCCACGCGGCATGGCCTCGACGGCGCTGGCCAGCGCTTCCAGCGGCTTCGCCCTCTGCAACGCCGCCAACAAACGCTCGCGGCGCACGGGTTTGAGCAGGTAATCAACGGCCTGCACTTCGAACGCTTCGAGCGCGTGTTGCTCATACGCCGTGATGAAAATAACGCTCGGCGGCGACTCCATCTTTAGCAAATGCCGTGCGGTTTCAAGGCCATCCATGCCCGGCATATTGATGTCCAAGAGCAACACATCCGCGCCATGTTGCGCTGCGTCGAGCGCGGCTTTTCCGTTGTCGACCTCGGCCACGACGGCATGCGGAAATGCCGGCTGCAATTCATCGAGCAGATCAAACAAACGGCGACGCGCTGGTGGCTCATCGTCGGCGATGATGATGCGACTGAGGCGGGTGGCTTGGGTTGCGTCTTGAGAAAAGGGAGTCATGAGGGTCGGTGTGAATCAAACGATAGCTTTGGTGTCGCCGGATTTTCTGTAAGGCAAAATAAGCTGCACTTGGTAGCGACCATCGCGCGGCCCGGCAACCATGCGCGCCTCGGCGTCGAAGTGCAGCGCGAGGCGTTCGCGGATATTACTCATCGCCATCTTGTTGCCGCCGTGGTGCGCGCCTGCTTGTTCGAGAAACGGATTTTTCACGGTAATGATGAGCTCACCGCGCAACCGGCTCACATCGATTTCAATCATGCCAGAGGCCTGTGT
>DAINAJ010000138.1:0-7839 GCA_036733505.1 Casimicrobium sp. | reverse complement strand
CGTTCACGGCGATAGAAGCGTCCGGCGTCGGCAATTTGAAATTACGGGTCGGTGACGCGGACGGATTGAAAATTATGGCGGACGACAACTTGCTGCCGAAGATTAAGTCCGAGGTGAGGAACGGCGTTCTAATTTTGTCGTCGACCTCCGCATTGCATTCAAAGAACGACATCGTTTACGAGGTTTCTGCCAAGTCGATTGAGCGTATCGAAAACTCGGGCACGGTGTCGATTGATGCGAGCGGCTTCAACGGCGGCACGCTCAAGATCGAAACATCCGGCGTCGGCAGCACGCTGCTCGCGGGGAAGGTGGCCTCACTAAAGGTAGAGCTTTCTGGCGTTGGAAGCATCGACGCTGAGCGTCTGGTGGCCGACAAAGTGGACGCGCAACTGTCCGGCGTCGGTAGCGGCACAGTTCGCGCAGAGAAGTCAATTCACGCCGACGTGAGCGGGGTCGGCAGCCTCACGTGGAAAGGCGCCGCGACCGACGTGTCAACGAGCGTCAGCGGCGTCGGGCGCGTCAGCAAAGATTAACGGCGAATCAGCTTTTTGCGTAGAGCCACCAGCGGGCAGTGTTTTCAGGCCGTTTAGTCGTGTTGTCGACTAGCGTTAAAAATTAACTGAAACGACCGTACAGCTGTCGCTGGCGCGATAAAGCTGTGATGGTGAATGGTTTCGATATGCGCTTGCCGCGCATCGCGCACGCGACATTCGCCAGGCATCGTCAGTTCGGCGTCGTGCCGGCGGCCAGCCGAAATCCAATCGTCGCTTCAAACAAACCCACGCTATTTTTGACGCTGCTGTTGAGTGTGACTGCGGTGACGGCAGGTTCGGCTTGCAATGCCCGCAACGTTGCCGCAATCGCGGCGTCGCGCTCGCCATAAAACGTGAATACATAAATATCGCCGTGCTTCACCAACGGGCCAGGGAGTGCGCCTTCGCGTAAGTGCGAGCGCACAATCAACTCGGCCGCGGCAACCCCGCTGTCGCCATCAATCGCGCGAGTGTCGTCACGCTTGACGTTGATCGGCGCAACCGGCGACGGCGTCGAATAAGGTGACCATCGCGCCCACTTTGGTGCGATGTAACTGGCGTACGGAATGCTTAAACCCGATGCGATCGAGGGTGAGAATTTCAACGTTTCCCGCACATCCGCGCGCGCGACTAACGCGCCGCTGATGTCCTTTCGGAAGTGGCTTGGCAAGGTTCCAGCGCGGCGACGTGTACTTTGATCGGCATCGGCTTTGGTCGGGTAGAGAAACACAGGCACCGCTTGGCCTACCACCCAACCCGCTTCGCACCGGTACCGCGCGCCGTACGGAAGCACCGTGACGAGTTTGCGCGGTGCGGCGTTTTCGCCACCTGCCTCGCGTTCGAACGTCAGCGTGAGCCCTCGGCCGGTCGCGCCGCTGATGCTGACGGTGCGCCACGGCATCGCCGGATCAGCGACAAGATCGTCAGCAAGAAACGTAGAGTGCTGATCAAAGCCGCAGCACGTGTCCTTCGAGGCGTGTAACGCGTACGTTCCGGTCAAGTCTGGACACTTGGGCGCGCCCGTCGAATCCCGCCCCACGGCTGCGAGCGCAGGCCAATCGGTCGGGTAAGTGTCAGCGCGGTACTGCGATGCGGCGGCCGCGACAATCGCGATGCCCGCTGCACCGAGGACTATTTTCCCAAATCGTGTCGCGGCAAACTCCACCGCTGCGGCCCGGATTTGGTAGACGTTAAGCACGTGTTCGGTCGCGACTGTTACAGCTGCGTGGCTGCCTCGATCGCTTTGATGAGTTCAGGTGTGAGCTTTGGAACGACGGCCAACGCCTTCATGTTTTCCGTTACCTGGCTCACCCGCGATGCACCGGTGATCACCGTCGAGACGTGCGGGTTTTTCAGGCACCACGCCAGCGCGAGCTGCGAGATCGTACAGCCCAAGTCGCCCGCGATAGGACGCAGTTTCTCCACGGCGGCAAGCTTTGCGGCGTCCGACACGCGCTCGGCGATCCACTCGTAACCGGGCAGCGCGGCGCGGCTGTCGGCGGGGACGCCGTTCTTGTATTTTCCGCTGAGCAAACCGGACGCCAACGGGCTCCAAATGGTGGTGCCCAGTCCAATATCGGCGTAGAGACGCGCGTATTCTTTCTCTACTTTTTCGCGAGAGAAGAGGTTGTACTGTGGCTGCTCCATCACGGGCTTGTGCAGATGATGCCGCTCGGCGATTTCGTAGGCCGCGCGGATTTCATCGGCGGTCCATTCGCTCGTGCCCCAGTAGAGCACTTTGCCCTGCGTGACCATGTCGCTCATTGCGCGCACCGTCTCTTCAATCGGCGTGTTCGGATCGGCGCGGTGACAAAACGCAAGATCCACATAATCAAGCTGAAGTCGTTTGAGCGAGCCGTCGATAGCCTGCATCAGGTACTTGCGGTTGAGCGTGTTTTTCTCATTCGGGCCGTCGTTCAAACCCCAAAAAAACTTGGTCGACACGACGACCTGCGCACGGCGCCATCCGAGCTGCTTGAGCGCTCCGCCCATGATGGTCTCCGACATGCCCTTGGCGTAAGCCTCGGCGTTGTCAAAGAAGTTGACGCCTGCATCCCAAGCGGCAGCCATGCATTCGACCGCAGCTTTGGTGTCCACCTGCGAGCCGTAAGTAACCCACGAGCCGAGCGAGAGTTCGGAGACTTTGAGGCCGGAGCGGCCGAGACGACGATATTGCATGTTTTATCCGGTGAAGAATGTGTGGTGAAGCGTGAGTCGGATTATGTGCCCTGCGTTGCACCTTTGCGCGCACGCAGATCAATGCGATTGTCACCACGTTGCAAATTGAAAATGACGAAGCGATTCGCCTCACGAATCGCGCGGCGAACATCGTCTGGCGACTGCACGTAGGCGTTGTTGATGCCCAGCAAAATGTCGTTGTCGCGCAGGCCAATTTGATAGGCCTCGCTGCTCGGCGGCACGGTCAACACGTACACACCGCGTTGATTGAGCTCTTTCGGAATGCTCGCCAGTTCCACTCCGGGAATGTCATCAATCTTTTGTGGACGCAGGCCCTGCGCCTTCGCGGGCGTCTCGATGGTCACACGAACGTTCCGAGTGTTGCCACCACGAATGATCGTGAGATCAAGCCCTTGGCCAATCGGCGTGAGGGCTTGTTGATTGCGAAGATCGTAGCCTGTGCGCACTGGGCGACCGTTGGCCGATACGACGACGTCGCCTTTTTTAACGCCAGCCTTGTCAGCCGGGCTGCCTGAAATCACGGTATTGATGACCGCGCCTTCGATGGCGGGCAAGCGTTGTTCTTTGGCAATCTCTTGATTCACTTCACCGACGGCGGCGATGCCGATGCCACCACGCTTGACTTCACCGAAGCGGGATAGCTGGTCCATCACCCGCATCGCCATGTTCGTGGGCACGGCGAAACCAATACCGACATTGCCGCCCGACGGCCCGATGATCGCGGTGTTGATGCCGATGAGTTCGCCGCGCAAATTGATCAACGCGCCACCGGAATTGCCGGGGTTGATCGATGCGTCAGTTTGAATGAAATCCTCGAAGCCTTCGATGTTCAAGCCCGCCCGTCCGAGCGCGGAGACAATCCCCGAGGTCACCGTCTGGCCAACGCCGAACGGATTGCCAATCGCGAGTACATAGTCGCCCACTTGCAACGCGTCCGATTCGCCCACTTTCACAGCGGTCAGCCGCTCGGCGGGAATTTGCAGCAGCGCGATGTCGGTTGCCGGATCAGTGCCAATGAGTTTCGCCGTGAGTTCGCGACGATCACGCAGCGTGACGACGACCTTGCTTGCGCCTTTGATGACATGATGGTTGGTCAAGATGAAGCCTTTGGCTGCATCTACGATCACGCCGGAGCCAGAAGCTTGCGCCTCGCGCGGACGATCCGGCACGCCGAAAAAGCGCTTGAAGAACGGATCGTTGAACATCGGATTGTCGCCGTCGCCTCCGCGCGAAAGCGTGGAAATATTCACGACGCCCGCTGCGGTTTGATTGACGATCGGCGCGAGGCTTGGGACGGCACCATGCAAACCCGGCGCGGCTTGGCGCGGCAGAGGCGCTTGCGCGGTTGCGGAAGGCGCGAGGCCGAGCACGCCGAAAAATGCAAGGAGGGAGATGAAGAATCGAGTCATGAGCTTTGATCTACCCGAGAGCGAAAAGATTAGCCACAGATTTACACAGATGAACACGGATTTCGTTCCGACCGCATCGGTTGGCCGTGTAATCTGTGTAAATCTGTGGCAAAAAATAGCGGGCCCTTTACATCGGCACCATTCCTTTGGCGCGCAACCTCAGCCTGTGACTACGAGATTATCCCGGTGAATGAGTTCATCGTCATCCACGTAGCCGAGCACCGATTCGATTTCAGATGAGGGCTTTCGCATGATCCTCAAGGTCTCGCTCGCACTGTAGTTACTGAGCCCGCGCGCCAACTCGCGGCCTGACTCATCGATGCAGCCGATCACCTCGCCACGCTCAAAGTCACCCGTAACAGCGACGACGCCAATAGGCAGCAGGCTTTTTCCGCCGTGCAAGAGCGCTTTCGTCGCACCTGCGTCAAGCGTTACACGACCGCGCAGTTGCAAGTGATCCGCAAGCCAACTCTTGCGTTTGGCAAGGCTCGGCTCCGGTGCGTAGAGCAGGGTGCCGATTGATTCGCCTTTGAGCAGGCGTTGCAACACGTCCGGTTCGTGACCGCTGGCGATGACGGTGTGGATGCCGGTGTTTGCCGCACGCCTCGCCGCGAGAATTTTGGTGAGCATGCCGCCGCGTGAAATACCGGTTCCAGTTCCACCGGCCATCGCCTCGTATTGAGCGTCATCGGCGCGACCCACCGAGATGAATTGCGCAGCCGGGTCCTTGCGCGGGTCGGCGGTAAAGAGACCGCGTTGGTCCGTGAGCAGCACCAAAGCTTGCGCGTCGACCAAGTTGGCGACCAGGGCACCGAGCGTGTCGTTGTCACCAAAGCGAATTTCGTCCGTGGTGACGGTGTCGTTCTCGTTGATGATTGGAATGACGTTGTGTTTGAGCAACGCGAGCAGCGTTGATCGCGCATTCAGATAGCGCTTGCGATCAGCCAGGTCTTCATGCGTGAGCAAAACTTGCGCGGTGTGCAGCCCGTGAGCCGCGAACGCTTGCTCGTAGACATTCACTAAGCCCATTTGCCCCACGGCCGCCGCTGCTTGCAGCTCTGGCATCGCCTTCGGACGCTCGCTCCAACCGAGCCGCGCCATGCCCTCGGCAACCGCGCCTGACGACACGAACACCACCTCAACTCCGCTAGCGCGTAGCGCCGCAACATCTGACGCCCAACGCGCTATCGCGGAGCGATCAAGCCCCGCGCCGCCGTTGGTGACGAGTGCGCTGCCAACTTTGGCGACGACGCGTTTGGTGGATTTCAGAAGGTCAGTGGAGGACATGTTCGTCGGATGGTGTTAGTCGAGGGGGCATCGATCCACCGAACTTAAGCCGCTCGTAAGTGTTTTTTTGACACGGATTTCACGGATGCGTCAGTTGATTTACACAGATTTTACGAAGCCGCCTCAGACGAAACGAGCGCGGCCAATCTGTGTTTATCTGTGTGAATCTGTGGCAAAAAGCAAATCGCCTCGCGTAAGTTCGATGAATTGGCGCGGGCGGTGCCCGCCTTACGGCTATTTCGTTGCAGCGCTTTTCGCCGCACCTTTGGCCGCGTTTTTCGCAGCGATGGCGGCGTTAGCCGCTGCGAGATGCTCGCCGATGGCGTGCACCAATGCTTGCGTGCCCGTGGAGTTCAGGCCGCTGATGGCGTACCAAGGTTTGGTCCAGCGCAAGCGACGCAGCGCATCTTGAATGCGGGTATCTGCCTCGTCTTTTTCAAGCATGTCGACTTTGTTGAAGACGAGCCAACGCGGTTTGTTAAACAAAACGCTGTCGTATTTTTTCAATTCGGCGGCGAGCGCGCGGGCTTCTTTCACCGGATCGGCATCGGGATCGAACGGCGCGATGTCGACCAGATGCAGGATCAATTTCGTGCGCTGCAAATGGCGCAAGAATTGGTGCCCCAGGCCCGCACCTTCGGCCGCACCTTCGATCAAACCTGGAATATCAGCGATCACAAAGCTGCGACCGTAATCGATGCGAACTACGCCCAAACTCGGCGCGAGCGTAGTGAATGGATAGTCGGCCACCTTCGGTTTCGCCGCGCTAACAGCGCGAACGAGCGTCGATTTCCCCGCATTGGGGTAACCCAACAAGCCCACGTCCGCGAGCACTTTTAGCTCAAGCTGCACACGGCGTTTTTCGCCTTCTTCACCGTTGGTTTTCTGGCGAGGTGCGCGGTTCGTGCTCGATTTGAAATGCAAGTTGCCGAGGCCACCCGCGCCGCCCTTGGCGATCAGTTCGCGCGCCCCGTGGTGCGTCAAATCCGCGAGCACCGTGCCTGTTTCCGCGTCGGTGATCACGGTTCCAATCGGCATCCGAAGCGTCACGTCGTCCGCACCCGCTCCGTAGCAATCCGCGCCGCCGCCGTTGCCGCCTTTGTGCGCACGGTGAATACGCGCGAATCGGTAATCGATCAACGTGTTGATGTTTTCGTCGGCTTCGGCGTAGATGCTGCCGCCGCGCCCACCGTCGCCGCCGTCAGGTCCGCCGCGTGGAATAAATTTTTCGCGGCGAAACGACGCCATGCCATTGCCGCCGTCGCCGGCGACTAAATCAATAAAGGCTTCATCAACGAATTTCATGGTGTTTTGGCCTTTTCACTGCCTTGCGTAACGGGGGACTTCTCGTAGAGTTCGAATGCCTCGGCATTATCGCCGGGACGGTTGCCGCGAAAGCGCAGCGTGTATTCGGGAGAGGGAAGAGCGATCGGATCACCGCGGTAGCGTTGCAGCAACACGTAATCGCAGGTGGCTTCGGCCACGGTGTCGATAGGTTCAGTCAGGAGGTTCGCGTGGTAGCGCAGCATCGCGGCCTGCGAGGTAGAAATCTCGATGGAATTCACGCAACCGGAAGCTGGCCAACGCGTCGCCAGTTCGGTGAAAACGCCGCGATAGCCTTTGATGTAATTGCCCGGTGAAATCAGCAGCGCTTGCGCCACGATCCACAGAAACGTCACGCAACCGGCCCAGTTGATCAACGCGCGGCGCGCATGCTGATCCGCGGGTTGAATCAACGCAATCCAGATCACGAACGCCACCAGCACCACGCCATAGCCCACCCACGGCGCGTTGCCTTTGAAGCCCGGGACATAGGTCATGATGAGCCAGTCGGCCATCATTGGCGGCCATCCGAAGTACAGCGCGCACGCCACAAGCACCACAGCCACGGCCGTAATGCCCAGCACCAAAATGCCGAACCAATCGATCAGCGCGTACCACGTGCGCTTGAGCGTATCGACACCAAATGCAGCCAGTACGACCAGTGGCGGCAACAGATAAAGCGTATGCGTAGCGCGCGGCTCCGTAAGGCTCGCAATCGCGAAGTAGCCACATAGTAAAAACACGACTGGCCCAATCACCTCGCCGCGCTGCCAACCGCCGCCAAAGCCGCGCGCGCGCAGGCTGACGAGCCACACCGCGATCGGCCACGCCGGCCACGCAAACCACAGCAACGTGCCCAAATAAAACGTCGGCCCGAACGACTCGCGGCCCTCAAGCTTGAGCCCAAACGTGGCCTCGCGCCATGCCGCAAAACCATCGGCGTCGCGCAACGAAAACGCGACCACCCACAACGCACAGACCACGCCACCGAAGATCAGCGCACGCACCATCGCGACGCGGTGCATCGAATACACCGGCACAAAGCAGAGCACCACGAGCGGCAGCGCGATCACCGTAAAACCCAACGC
>DAINAJ010000137.1:4672-7874 GCA_036733505.1 Casimicrobium sp. | reverse complement strand
GCCGCGCAAGCAATGCCGGCCAAGAGCATCACCGAGCCCAATGAAACGTTGCGTATGTCCGCTGGCGCAAAGATCCCAACGATCCCCGAAAGGCTCAAGAACAGACAGCTAAACCCGAAAATCGCGGTGATAGGCAAGCCGGCAAATACCACCCACAAGATGTTTCGCATCGGTCGACATTGCCGATTCTCCAACGTGAAGGGCGTTTGGGTTAACTACAAAGTTTCAAGTTCGTTCGCGTCGCGTGTACGATGGGTTGCTACATATCGGCGTCCGACGGAGGATAGTTTTCGCGCACGCCAGCGTCTGTCATCTTCGCGTTTTCAGCGAGTGCTTGCAGCTGCGCGATAGCGCAGGCATGAATCGATTGGTGCGGACGCGATGTCAGCATGGTGGGCGCGTCCACGAGGCGAAAATTGTGATTGCGGCAACTGATTTGGAAGCGGCCAGGCAGTGTCGCACCGAGACCAAAACGGCCGCGCCCGCAGAGGCTATTCGCGCATCCAGCGCGCAGCATCCACTGCGCCATAAGTGAGGATCGCGCTCGCGCCTGCACGGCGGAAGCAGATGAGCGTTTCCATGAGGCACTTTTTGTAATCGAGCCAGCCGTTCGCGGCCGCCGCTTTGAGCATCGCGTATTCGCCGCTGACTTGATACACCGCGACGGGCATTTTGAATTCGTCGCGCACACGGGCGAGGATGTCGAGGTATGGTAAGCCTGGCTTCACCATGAGCATGTCCGCACCTTCTTCGACATCGAGCGCGCATTCGCGAATGGCCTCGTCGCTGTTGGCGTAGTCGAGCTGATAGGTTTCTTTGCTGCTCTTGCCAAGATTGCCGCTGGAGCCCACCGCGTCGCGGAACGGGCCGTAAAAGGCGCTTGCGTACTTCGCGCTGTAGGAAATGATCTTGGCTTGAAAATGACCTTCGGCGTCGAGTGCAGCACGGATCGCGCCGATGCGGCCATCCATCATGTCCGACGGCGCTACGAAATCCACACCCGCGCGCGCATGTGTCAGCGCTTGTTTGACAAGCACAGCAACCGTTTCATCATTCATGACGTAGCCGGATTCATCAATCAAGCCATCCTGGCCGTGCGATGTGTAGGGGTCAAGCGCGACGTCCGTGATGACCGCGATGTCGGGGACGGCAGCCTTCAACGCGCGCACCGCGCGAGGCGCGAGACCGTTGTCGTTGTAGGCCTCTTCGGCGAGCGGCGTCTTCGAGCCCTCGATCACTGGGAACAGCGCAATCGCGCCAACACCCAGCGCCGCAGCCTCTTTCGCGCGCGTGACGAGAACGTCGATCGACACACGTTCCACACCCGGCATCGACGGAACAACCTGTGTGCGGTTCTCGCCTTCGATCACAAACACAGGCCAAATCAGGTTCGCGGCGGACAGTGAGTTCTCGCGGACCATAGCGCGGCTGAAGGCGTCGCGGCGCATGCGGCGCATGCGAACGGAGGGGTAGGCTTTGGAGGTCATGGCGTAATTTTATTGCGCAGTGCCGCCGGCCTTCAGCGTTTTCTCCAGAATTTCTCGTACGTTGGGCGAGATCGTGGGCTCGGCGACGATGCGCTCTAGCTGCGCGCGCTGTAGAACTTGCTGCGGCTCGGCGCATTTGTGCCAGCGCGAAAACACTTCGCAGAAGCGAGCGGCGAGCGATGGATTTTGCGCGTCGAAGCGCAGAATTTGGTCCGCAATGAACGCGTATCCCGAGCCGTCCGCAGCATGAAATCCACGCCAGTTGTAGTCGCCAAAAAATTGCACGATCGCGCGCACGCGATTGGGATTTTTGCCGTCGAATTTCGGATGCGCAAGAAGCGCTGTCGCGTGCGCCGCTGCGTCGACGCGTTCGGTCGCGACTTCAAATTGAAACCAGCGATTGAGCATCGACAAATCGTCTTGCCATTGATCGTGAAACGCTGTGTAGATGCGTTCGCGCACTGCGCCGAGTTGGTCGCGAAGTGCGGCCATCGCAGCGGTCAAGTCGGTGAGATTGTCTGCGCTAGACCAGACGTTCAGCGCGAGCTGCTGCGCTTCGTCGTCGGTCACTGCGTTGGCTAAACAAAGTAGCGTGTTGGCGAGCGCACGACGCGCAGTGCTCGCGGCGTTGGTCGCATAAGGGCTCGCCGCGAGGATCGAGCGCTCGGCGTTGTGGCGCGCAAAAATCGCGGCGCGATGGTCTCGCGCGACGCGCTGAATCACCGCTTCGCGCGCGTCTGCAATCCGGATCGGTTCAATCAATTCGCCTGCAGCGCATAAGTCTGCAAGCTCCGTGCAGTCCGGAAAAGCGAGCGAGTGCGCGATGAGCGCGGGGTCCGTGGCGTTGTCGGCCAGCAGCGCCGCGACAGCGTCGAACAACGCCGCTGGAAGCACCGTGCCACGCTGTGCCGCGCGCACCGAACGCACGAACAAGCTTCGCATCGCCTGCCAGCGCACGACGCCATCGCTGTCCTTTGCCGCGAGCATCGCAAGCTGAGTGTCCGTGTACGCGTAGTTCACTTTCACCGGCGCCGAGAATCCACGTAAGAGCGATGGCACGGGCCGTTCGCTGACACCGTCAAAGTGAAACTGTTGCGTGGTCTCGGTGATCTGCAGCACCTGTGCATGGGTCACCTCGCCGTTGGCCTGCACGAGTGCCATTGACAACGGAATCACCATCGGTTGCTTCACGAGTTGGCTTGGCGTGGGCGGCACGGTTTGCTCGACGGTCAGCGTGTAGCGTTTTGCCGCTGCGTCGAAGGCATCGGTGACCGCAAGCACTGGCGTGCCTGCTTGGCTGTACCAGCGCTTGAACTGTGTGAGGTCGCGCCCACTGGCCGTCTCCATGGCCGCGACGAAATCGTCGCAGGTGGCGGCGGTGCCGTCGTGACGCGCGAAGTAAAGATCAGAGCCTTTGCGATAGGCTGCCGCACCGAGCAATGTGGGCAGCATGCGGATGACCTCCGCACCTTTTTCGTAGACAGTGACCGTGTAGAAATTGTCGATTGCTTCGTATTCGTCCGGGCGAATCGGGTGCGCCATTGGGCCTGCGTCTTGCGCGAATTGGCGTGATTGCATGAACGCCGCTTCTTCGATGCGCACGACCGCCGGCGAGCCGCGCGTGGCGGTGTATTGCTGTTCGCGAAAGACCGTGAAGCCCTCTTTGAGCGAGAGTTGAAACCAGTCGCGACAGGTGACGCGATTGCCGCTCCAGT
>DAINAJ010000137.1:0-4572 GCA_036733505.1 Casimicrobium sp. | reverse complement strand
TGAAACCAGTCGCGACAGGTGACGCGATTGCCGCTCCAGTTGTGAAAATATTCGTGCGCCACGATCGCATCGACCGTCTGAAAATCGGCGTCGGTCGCGGTGTCTTTGTCGGCAAGCAGATAACGCGAGTTGAAAATATTCAACCCTTTGTTTTCCATCGCGCCCATGTTGAAGTCATCCGCCGCGTAGATCATGAAACGATCAAGATCGTATTCGCGGCCGTAGGCTTCTTCGTCCCAACGCATCGCCGCTTTGAGGCATTCCATCGCCCATGTGCAGCGCGGCAGGTTCGCGGTAGTCGAATAAATTTCGAGCAACACATTTCGGCCCGAGGCGGTCACGAAATGGTCTTGCAGTTTGTCGATTTCCCCAGCGACGAGCGCAAACAAATAGCACGGCTTTTTGTGCGGGTCATGCCACACGGCTTCATGGCGACCCGCGTCTAGACTACGCTCCGAAACGAGATTTCCGTTCGACAACAACACCGGAAATTGCGCTTCGTTCGCGCGAATCGTGACGCGGTATTCCGACAGCACATCGGGCCGGTCCGGGAAGTATGTGATGCGCCGGAAGCCTTCGGCTTCACACTGCGTGCAGAAGGTGCCGTTGGTGACGTAGAGCCCTTCGAGCGCAAGGTTGGCCGAAGGATTGAATGTGGTGACTACGGTCAACGTGGCCGTTTTGCCAGCCTCGCAGAGTGTGTCGGCGCCGAAGGTAATGGCGTTGGCCGCCGCGGTGTAGCGATCTGCGCCGAGCGCCACGCCATTGAGCGAAATCGATTCAAGCGTCAAACCGTCGCCGAGCAAGCTGAACGTGTCGGCCGCGTTGGACGCGTCGTTGCGACGTAGCGTGAGCACTGAGGTCACGCGAGTGCTCGTCGGATCAAGGTCGAACGTCAGGTCGACCTTGTCCACCCAACAACCCGGAGCGCGGTAATCGCCCCGTCGGATCACCGCATTCTCGGGGTGTTTCATAGGCTTTCCGGGTTATTTCTTGGCGGGAACGTAGGGGGAGGCTTCGGCGTTTCCGGGCGGCGTTTTGCCAACGACGGACATGAGCTCGACGTCGAACACGAGCGTCGCGTTCGGTGGAATCGCGCCGGGCGCGCCTTGTGCGCCGTAGCCCTTGTCTGGTGGAATGATGAGCGTGCGCTGGCCGCCCACTTTCATGCCGGCAACGCCTTCGTCCCAGCCCTTGATCACGCGGCCCGCGCCGATCATGAAACCAAACGGAATCTTGCGATCAATCGACGAATCGAATTTCTTGCCTTTGTTGTCCGGCGCGGTCGCGTCCCAGAGATAACCGGTGTAGTGCACAGCAACGGGCGAGCCGTTTTCAGCGAGTGCACCATCGCCGACTTTCCGGTCGATGAGGGTAAGTTTCGTCGGCGCAACGGCTGAAGCTGTTGGCGCGGCAGCCGCGGGCTTGGCGACGGCTCCTGTGGTTTGCGCCGAAACAGTCAGCGGCAGTGCCATTGCCAAGCTAATGGCGAGTAGCGAGAACGGGGAACGAGTCTTCATAGGTTTTTTTACAAGTCGGAGAAATGAGTAGGAAGGGACAACACGGGGCATACGACGGATGCGCGCTTGCATCCATTGGGCAGCCGAGTCGAGCGCAAATAACGATTGTTCACCATTTATCGTGGACGAGCCATCGAAAAGGTACACAAAGCGCCGCGCAATCGTGCTTTCGCTTGCTGGGAATTGTCTGGCGCGCTATTCTACGTATTGATAAAAATGCATCGGATCGTCCGATCACGTAACTGCGGAACAGAATGCTTCGTTGGCTCTCAAGTTTGACCGATTCCCGACCGCTCGGTTCAACCGGCGGCGCGCGCAAATTCGCGTCCTCGCTCGACAGGGATATTTTTGCAGCAGCGGATGCTGTTTGCACACAACTGCGCTCGTACGTGAGCGACGCTGAGCATGGAGAATCGGCCACCGCTGCCCCGCTTCTGGAGCTTGACGCTCGCACGTTAGCCATCACCGCGCGACTCGAGCGCGACTACCTCGCGGCCTCGTTGCAGTCGCATTCGCTGCGCGACCGGCTGTGGGATGCGGGCTACGACTGGGCCATGCGTTATGCAGATGCGCACCGCGCTGCGCTGGGTCGCGCCACCAACTCCGTTGCTGGCCGCGCGGCCACTGAATACGCGCGAGTCGCGGCGCGTTTTTTCTGGTTTCGGTCGATGGCGTATCGCTATCGGTTGTATCGTCACGAAGAGTGGATTCCGGGCATTTGGGCGGAAACGCATCTCGTGTTTCGCAAAGCGTGTGATCTAGGCGTCGATCATGTTGTGGTGCCCGACATTGAGCAAGAGGGTCAAAGCACGTATCCGGCGCGCGCGTTCGTCACCCTGCTGCTAATGCGCCTCGGCAACGCCGGCGGCTACTCGCCATCGCAGATACATGCACTGTCGCGCAAATTGCACGAGTTCTCGCACGACGTTCGCCTGACCGCGCGGCCGAGCGTGGACGGCGGCTTTGCGATTAATCTCGCGGGCGCTGATGGTTTGGTGCCGCGCCATGCAGTAGCGGCTGGCGGGCAATATTTGTATTGCGACACCACGGCGGCGCACGCGCGCGCGCTGGCTTGGCTCGATCAAGTGGAGTCGGAAGACGGCGGGCGTAACGTGACGCTCGGAGGTTCGCTTTCGCAAAATCCATTGCTCGGACTGCGCAGCGCAGTGCTACGGATCGACCCAGAATTTAAGCCGCTCGCCCGCGCCAGCCAACGTAACAATGATCGCGGTCGCGTTGTCGCCACGCATGGTGTGAACCGTGTGGCGACCGCAATCTCGTACGACGCGGCTGAGATCGCCGAGGGCCTTGAAGGCGAAGCCTACGAGTACGCGGACGTGCAGGAAATCGAGACGATTGGGGCGCTGCGCTCGTCGACGTTAAAGCGCCTCAAGCGTGACCTGCCGCCCAACGCCACTACGCTCGATTTGCAGTTTTGGCATCTGCGTGATCGCAGCGACACCGGCTTTCGCTGCGTGATGCCCAATACCTCGCGCCAGCAGCTTCGCCTTCGCGACATCGTCGCGGTGACCGAAGAGGCGCCGACGGCAGGCTGGCAGGTCGCGACTATCGTGCGGCTCCTTAAGCTGCCTGCGGGTCACATTGAGCTCGGCCTGCAAGTCATTTCGCGTGACGCTGACACCATCGAGCTGCGCACGCTGCGTGCGAAGCAAGGCCTCTATCGCGACAACGCGTCGACCATGGTCGCGAGCGTCGTGTTCAAAGCGATTCGCCTGAAAAGCTCGTTCTTCGGACGGCCGATCATGGGCCAGACTTGGATTTTGAATACCGCCGATTTTCAGTCGGGCGTGATGTACGAAATCCCCGGCACAACGCGTCGCTTCGAGGCCACGGAAATCGTGAGCGAAGGTTCGGACTGGGTCTGGGTTAAGCCCAACGAAATGACCTAGCGCGCCTCTGTGGGTACTGCGAGGACGACGGCTCGCTAGGCGCGGACTCGGCCGCGCACCCCCGTCACACTGAGCGACGCCAAGTCGTCGCCTACCCTTCAAGTGTTTAGCGTTAACAGCTTAGAAGTTGAAAATGCTTGCAGCGACCGCCTGGCGGTCGATGTGGCAAATTATTAGCCAAAGTCGACTAACGACACAATCGCGCTGAATGCGCCACCCAGCTGTCGTTAAAGGCAAAAAGCTGATGCTGCCTACTGGTGCATTGTGGGGGCCGTTATCGCCGGCGCAGCCGCCGCATGATCCAAATCCGGCCGCCGCCACGGATCAACGTGCGTCATCAAATTGAGCACGCGATGCCGCGCCATCACGCGCTTCTGCGCCTCGACCGCAATGTCGTGCCCTTGCTCCACGGTCAGCGTTGCGTCCACCTCAAGATGCGCGTCAACGATGATCATGTCGCCCATCTTGCGTGTGCGCAGATCGTGCACGTTCGCCACGCCGGGCGTCTCGGCGAGCGTTTGCCGAATCGCGGTCACCTCCACCTCGTCCACGCCGCGATCCATCAAATCGTGCAGCGCGTCCCACCCGAAGCTCCAGCCCATCTTCGCGACCATAAAGCCCACAATCAGCGCCGCAATCGGGTCAAGAATCGGGTAGCCCATCAAGTTGCCCACGATGCCCACGCTCACCACCAACGAGGAGGCCGCATCCGAGCGCGCATGCCACGCGTTCGCGACCAACATGCTCGACTTCACGCGCTTCGCGACGGCCAACATGTAGCGAAACAAAATCTCCTTCGCCGCCAAGCCCGCGAGCGCCACCCACAGCGCAATGATGTGCACCTGCGCAATGGACTCTGGGTTTTGCAACTTCACCGCAGCCGACCACAACATCCCCACACCCACCGCCAGCAGCACCGCGCCCAGAAACATCGACGCGCCCGTCTCATACCGATGGTGCCCATACGGATGATCTTCGTCCGCGTCTTTCTGGCTCGCATGGTTCGCCAGCAACACCACAAAATCCGACACCAAATCGGCCAACGAATGAATGCCGTCTGCAATCAAACCCTGCGACTTCGACAACACCCCCACCACGATTTGCGCAGTCGAAAGCAACACGTTCACCACCACACTCACCCA
>DAINAJ010000136.1:0-7880 GCA_036733505.1 Casimicrobium sp. | reverse complement strand
GCTAGTGGGCCGTTAGCTCAGTTGGTTAGAGCAGAGGACTCATAATCCTTTGGTCGTAGGTTCAAGTCCTACACGGCCTACCACTCCACCTTCGCGCTCGTCGATAGCGCTCGCCAACTTGGCCCCTCTGTGGGACAAATTTGGGCCACCCGCAGCGAGACAACGCATCTCGCTATCAGCGCAAGACTGTCATTCCCGCGAAGGCGGGAATCCAGACCGACACCGACCTCGTCGCCCCAGGCTTCCGCCCAACCGCAGGGCGCAACTCCCCTGCAAATTGATATTTACGTCAAAAAGCCGCATGCTTTCGTGCTGTTTTGACGTAAATGTCAATTAAAAACTCCTCAAATATCGGGTTGAGCCGTCGCGTCGCGAAGCCCTTGCCTAAAGCTCGGCGTTATGTCGGAGCGCGCGGGTCTACGCCAGCCCATAAGCGAGTCGTGCCGAAACCGTCTGTTTAGTTAATCGACTTGACAAATAAACGTCATATAGCAAACATAGCATATATGACAAAAACAGAAGCACTTCCCTCCACGTTGCGCGCCATCCGTGCAGCGCTTAACTTGACACAAGAACAGCTCGGTGAACGGCTCGGCGTATCGTTTGCAACCGTCAATCGGTGGGAGGGTGGCACCGCACGGCCACAGAAGGCCGCGCAAGAAGCCATCAACGCGCTCGCCGCTCAGGCTGGCGTGATCGGCGACGAACTCAATGCCAGCTCAACCGCGGTCGACGTCAGTCGCCGCCGAACGCGAACCGTCAAATCCGCGCCGCAGAGCGCTGCCGCCAGCACCAAGCCGATGGAGCAAATGCTGTGGGACGCCGCCTGCTCCATTCGTGGCGAAAAAGATGCCGCCAAGTTCAAGGATTACCTGCTGCCGCTGGTGTTTTTGAAGCGCCTCTCGGACGTGTTCGACGACGAGGTAAACCGTCTGGCTGAAGACTATGGCGACAAAACCACCGCGCTGGAAATCGCCGAGGCCGACCACTCGTTGCTGCGCTTCTACCTGCCAGCGGACGCCCGCTGGGCGGTCATCAGCGGCCGTGAGGTCTTTGACTGGCCGACCGACGACACGGGCCGCAGCAGCGCGCCCAGCGACGCGGGCGAACATCTCACGCGCGCGTTACGCGGCGTGGTCAAACACAACCCCAGCCTGTCCGGCGTCATCGACGTGGTGGACTTTGCTGCCGAGAGAAATGGCGAACGCGACATCAACCCCGCCAAGCTGCGCCAGGTAATCGAAACCTTTTCTGACCCGCGTTACCGCTTGGGGCTCGCCGATGTGCAGCCTGACTTTCTGGGCCGCGCCTACGAATATCTGTTGCGCAAGTTTGCCGAGGGTTCCGGCCAAAGCGCGGGCGAGTTTTTCACGCCGACCGAAGTCGGCTTCATGATGGCGCACATCCTGCGCCCCCGTCCCGGCGAAACCTGCCACGACTACGCCTGCGGATCGGGGGGGCTTCTCATCAAGCTGCAACTCGTCTCGCGCGAACTGGACCCGATGGCCAAGGTGCCGCTCAAGCTCTTTGGTCAGGAGCTGGAGGCGCAGAGCTACGCGGTGGCCCACATGAACGCCAAGATTCACGACATGGATATAGAGCTTGCGCGTGGCAACAGCATGTTGAACCCCAAGTTCCGCACCAACGATGGCCGTATGCAGCGCTTTGATGTGGTCATCGCCAACCCGATGTGGAACCAGCCGTTTGATGCCGACACCACGTTTGCCAACGACCCGTATGACCGCTTTCGCAGCACCGGCGGCATCACCAGCGGCAAGGGCGATTGGGCCTGGCTGCAAAACACGATTGCCTGCCTGAACGAGCACGGGCGCGCCGCTGTGGTACTCGACACCGGGGCTGCCACGCGCGGCTCCGGCTCCAAAAACGAAGACAAAGAGCGAAACATTCGCAAATGGTTTGTCGATCACGACTTGATCGACGGCGTCATCCTGTTGCCCGACAACCTGTTCTACAACACCACTGCCGCTGGCATCATCGTGGTGGTCAACAAGAGGAAGCCGCCCGCCCGTCAGGGTCGCATCGTGCTGCTCAACGCCAGCAAACGCTTCAAGAAAGGCAAGCCCAAGAACTACTTGCCCGAGGAAGATATTCGACCGCTGGCTGCCATGTTTTTGAAGGGCGAAGCAGTGGACGGTGAACTGACCACCATCACGCGCGAGCAGGCGGCGGAGGCGGATTACAACTTGAGTCCGAATCGGTGGGTGGGGCAAGCTGATGACGCGGTGCATCGCGATTTGCCGCAGCTTGTCGCCGAGCTTGCGCGACTTGACGGGTTAGCCGCAGAAGTGAATAGCTCACTTCTGCGCATGCTGTCAGGAGTTGCCAAGTGACTGAGCTGCCACCGGGCTGGGAATCGAAACAGTTTTTCGATGTTGTAGCTCTCCAGCGTGGGTTTGATTTGCCGATGTCTGCGCGACGTGCAGGGTCGGTTGTTGTCCTTGGTTCAAATGGTCAAGTGGGAACCCATGACGAGTGCCGCAACGATGTTCCTGTGCCGACGTTGACAGTTGGTCGAAGCGGGAGCGTTGGCAAAGTCTGCTTTAGTGAAGCGGGTGCCTGGCCACTCAACACCACACTGTTTGCGAAGGATTACAGAGGTAACGATCCAAAGTACATCAATTTCTGGCTCCAACACTTTGATCTCTCCCGCTACGCTCAAGGGGTCAGTGTCCCAACTCTCAACCGAAACTCGTTTAGTTCCATTCAGGTGCATGTTCCGCCTCTCAGTAAACAACAAAGAATTGCGCGCGTACTTGATCGATGCTGGGACGGTATCAGGACGGAACAAACCATTGAACATGCGGCTTCTGAACTAAAGAGCGCGGCCATGAACGAACTATTTACACGCGGCCTGCGCGGCGAGACGCAGAAGGAAACCGAGATTGGGTGGGTGCCGGAGAGTTGGTCTGTCGATCCCCTTGGCGCGCATCACAGCGTTTGCTCGGGCGGAACACCCGCGCGAGGCAATCCAACCTATTGGACTGATGGCAATATCCCTTGGGTCAAGACCACAGAGGTGAATTACTGCCTCATCTCGAAAACCGAGGAGCAGATCACCCAGAGCGGCCTGAGTGAATCTGCTGCCAGGCTCTTGCCCGAAGGAACGCTATTGATGGCCATGTATGGGCAAGGCGTGACGCGCGGAAGAGTCGCCATACTCGGCATCGAAGCCGCTTGCAATCAAGCGTGTGCTGCGATCTCTGCGACGGACTCCACCGTCCTAGGCAAGTACCTGTATCACTTTCTAACTTGGCGCTACGAGGCGATCCGACAATTGGCACATGGTGGTCAACAGCAGAACCTGAATTTGGACATCGTTCGTGCGCTACCCATTGCATCACCAAATGACGCAGACGAGCAACTGGAAATCGTTGCGGTGCTCGACGCCCTCGACCACAAGATCGCTCTCCACCAACAAAAACGCGCCGTGCTGGAGGAACTGTTCAAAGCCCTACTGCACAAGCTGATGACCGGCGAGATCGATGTGAACGATTTGGAATTGACAGCCGTCATCGGCTTAAACAATGAAACCGAAGGGAGCGGCGCGTGAAGAAAGAACTCATCCACAAGCTACACAAGCGCTTCGAGGATTGCGCCCATCAGGACGCGGGCGTTGACGTAGAGTATTGGCTGGCGCGTGAGTTGCAGGAGCTGCTGGGTTACGTGCAGTGGCGCAGTTTTGAGCAAGTTTTAGAACGGGCAAAGATCGCCTGTCAGAACGCCGGACAGTCAGTGACGGATCATTTTGCGGACGTCAGCAAAATGATCGAACTGGGCAAGACCGCTGAGCGCGACGTCGGCGACATCGCCCTGACGCGCTACGCCTGCTACCTGATCGCGCAGAACGGCGACCCGCGCAAAGATGCCATTGCGTTTGCCATGACCTACTTCGCGGTGCAGACGCGCAAGCAGGAGCTGATCGAGGCGCGCCTCGCGGAAACGGAGCGGCTGCAAGCGCGCGACAAGCTAACGCTGTCACAGAAAGAACTCTCGGGCGTGCTGTTCGAGCGTGGTATCGATAGCGCAGGTTTCAGCCGCATTCTGAGCAACGGCGATGCTGCTTTGTTTGGTGGCAAGACCACGCAAACGATGAAGACGCGTTTGGCGGTGCCCGACAATCGACCGCTGGCTGATTTCCTGCCGACCATCACCATCAAGGCCAAGGACTTTGCCAACGAGATCACCAACACGCAGGTCAAGCAGCAAGACTTGCGCGGCGAAGTAAGCATCACAACGGAGCATGTGAAAAATAATCGTGACGTACGCAAGCTGCTCACGGATCGCGACATTGTGCCCGAGCAATTGCCGCCCGCAGAAGACGCGAAGAAGCTGGAGCGGCGCTTGAAATCTGAGGAAAAGAAACTGCCTCGGCAAACCCGCAAGCTCGGTGGCAAGAGATGAGTTCAAAGAAGCCGCTGAAAATCAGCGAAGCCGGTTGCGCGCAATGGCCGATGGTGGAGCATGTGGTGGAGATCGGCTGGCAACCGTTGAAACCACAGGAGGCGGTGTACTTGCGCGGTGGCGAGGCGGGCAACTTTCTGCGCGGTACATTGACTCAGAAGCTCTCGGCGTTCAACCCGTGGTTGGGTGAAGACGGCGTGCGCGACGTGATTGACGCCTTGGAGGCGTCGCCGCCTAGCATCGAAGGCAATCGTGAGCTGCTGGCGTGGTTGCGCGGGGAGCACGCCTGGTACGACGAGGCCGAGAAGCGGCACCGCCGGGTGACCGTGATTGATTTCGACAATGTCTCGGCGAACGCACTGCATGTGAGCTGGGAGTGGCGGATCAAGCCACCAGCGCGCAAAGGCAATCGCGCTGACGTGATGTTTGTGGTCAACGGCATACCGGTGTGCATCGTGGAGCACAAGAACCCCAAAGACGGCGATGCGATTGAGCGCGGCATCAAACAGATTCGTCGCTACGAGCTTGAGACGCCCGAGCTCTTGGCGAGCACGCAGCTTTTCAATGTGACTCATGTGCTGGATTATTGGTACGGGGTGACGTGGAATGTGACACGCCGCGAGATGGCGCGCTGGAAGCAAGTGCCC
Source organism: Casimicrobium sp. (assembly GCA_036733505.1). Lineage (GTDB taxonomy): Bacteria > Pseudomonadota > Gammaproteobacteria > Burkholderiales > Casimicrobiaceae > Casimicrobium. The sequence continues at coordinate 2,811 of DAINAJ010000136.1, read as the reverse complement.
GAGGAGACGTACAAGTTCGCCGTGCAGTCGTTCTTCGAGCCAAATGACTTTTTGCGCACCTTGCAGCATTGGATTTTGTTCTATGTGCTGGACGGCGAAACGCGCAAGTCGGTGTTACGCCAGCACCAGCAGCGCGCTACCGAATCAGTGTTGACGCGCTGCGCCGACCCGCTAAAAAAACGCGGCCTGATTTGGCACACGCAGGGTTCCGGCAAGACCTTTACGCTGCTGACGGCGGCGCGGCGCATTCTGGAAGACAAGGCACGGTTTCAGAACGCTACGGTGATTCTGGTGGTGGACCGCACCGAGCTGGAAGGCCAGCTCAAGGGCTGGGTGGAGCGGCTCTTGGGCGAGATGCAAAAGCAGGACATCGCGAGCAAACGCGCGAACACCAAGGCCGAGCTACAAGCGCTACTGGATGCGGATTTCCGTGGTTTGATTATTTCGATGATTCACAAGTTTGAGGGGATCAACAAGGAGAGCTGCACCCGCGACAACGTGTACGTGTTCATCGATGAGGCGCATCGATCGGTGGCTAAAGACCTGGGCACGTATTTGATGGCGGCGGTGCCCAACGCCACCATTTTGGGTTTCACCGGCACGCCGATAGCGAACAACGCACAGGGCGAAGGCACTTTCAAAATTTTTGGCGCGCAGGACGATTTGGGTTATCTCGACAAATATTCCATCGCGGAGTCCATCGCCGACGAAACCACGCTGCCGATCAAGCACGTGATGGCACCGTCAACGATGACGGTGCCTGCGGAACGGCTGGACAAAGAGTTCTTCGAGCTGGCCGCTTTAGATGCCGTCACCGATGTGGAAGAACTCAACAAGGTGCTGGACCGGTCCGTGGGCCTGCGCACCTTTCTGACGGCCGATGATCGTATTGAGAAGGTGGCTGCGTTCGTGGCGGAACACTTTCAGGAAAACGTCCTGCCGCTGGGCTACAAGGCGTTTGTGGTGGCAGTGAACCGCGAGGCCTGCGCCAAATACAAAAAGGCTTTGGACAAGCTCTTGCCGCCGGAGTGGTCGGTGCCCGTGTATAGCGAAAACGCGGCGGACATCGAGGATCGCCCAGCGGTGGCGGAGCTACAAATCAGCGCCGATCGCGAAGTCGACGTACGTTTGTCATTCAAGAAAGCCGACCAGAATCCGAAGATTTTGATCGTCACCGACAAACTGCTGACGGGCTACGACGCGCCAGTGTTGTACTGCCTGTACCTCGACAAGCCGATGCGCGACCATGTTCTATTGCAAAGCATCGCGCGCGTGAACCGGCCATACGTGGATGCGCAAGGCGTGAGCAAGCAGATCGGTCTGGTGGTGGACTTTGTCGGCGTGTTGCGTGAGCTGAAAAAGGCACTGAAGTTTGATTCGGATGATGTGGACGGCGTGATCGAAGACCTCGATCTGCTGATGGCTGATTTTCAGCAAAAAATCGTGGCCGTAAAGGCAGAGTATCTGGATGATGCGGGCGTGGGCGGTGCTGATGAGAGGCTGGAAAAGGTGGTGTATGGCCGCTTCCTTACGCCCGATGTGCGCAAGGCCTTTTTCGAGCGCTACAAGGAGGTGGAAGCGCTGTGGGAAATACTATCTCCGTCACCTGAGTTGCGCGACCATATCGGTACCTACCAAGCGCTCGCGCAGTTGTACGCGACGGTGCGAAACGCGTACGCAAGCAAGGTGGGGTTTGTCGCAGACCTCGCCTACAAGACGCGCCGCCTGATCGAAGAAAGCGCGACGCAGCACGGCTTGGGTCGCTTGACCAAAAGCATCACCTTCGACGTGAAAACCTTGCAGTCGTTGCGCGGCGATGGTGGCACCGATGAAGGTAAAGTCTTCAATCTGGTGCGCGGGTTGCAGCAGGAGATTGACGGCGACCCGAACGCAGCCCCACTACTGCAACCATTGAAAGACAGAGCTGAGCGCATTCTTAAAGACCTAGAAGACCGTCGCACCACCGGTCTTGCGGCGATGGATCAGCTCGCTGCGTTGGCCGTTGAAAAAGAGGCCGCCATGCAGGCCGCCGCCAACAGTGGCTTGTCAGGCCGTGCCTTTGGCGTGTACTGGTCGCTACGTGCCGACCCCGATTTGCAAGCGGCCAACATTGATGCGATGGATCTGGCCAGAAATGCGGAAAACCAGCTCTCCAAATTTCCGAACGCTGCCGTGAATTCCGACGAGCAACGTCGCCTGCGTGCGGCGCTGTACCAGCCCTGTTTGCCACTCGCCGCCACAGCGCGGGCACGCGTGGTCGATCAGATGATCGCCGTGTTGCTCAAAGACTCGGACGGTTAACGTGCTGGCCGCATCTCGAAAAAACAGTCGGCAAACTCGACGCACCTCCGGTTACCCCGCTCAAGACTTGCGCCAAAGAACGCTCGCCTGGGCCGTCAAGCTGCGCGTCAATCCGCGACAGATTCGGGTGCAAGAAATGCGCCGTAAATGGGGCTCCTGTTCGTCGGCTGGCACAGTGACGTTGGCGAATGATTTGCTGCTGCGAGAGAACGCGTTTCAGGACTTTGTGATCGTGCATGAACTGCTGCATCTGCGCATCAGCAATCACGGGCGGCTGTTCAAGACGCTCATGAACGCTTATGTTCCGAATTGGCGAAAGATGGATCTGGCGCGCTGACGTCGTTCCACCCACTTACCCTTACGCCCCCTAAAACGGCAACCCCACATAGTTCTCCGCGAGCGAGCTTTGCGCTGCTTCTGACGAGAACAAATATTCGAGGTCGGTTTGTTGGAGTTTTTTGTCGTACTCGATGCTGTCGGGGAAGGTGTGCAGGAGCGTGGTCATCCACC
>DAINAJ010000135.1:4517-7933 GCA_036733505.1 Casimicrobium sp. | reverse complement strand
CCAAAGCCAAACGAATGCGCCTTGATCGCAAGGTACGCGAGTGACTGCAATTGCTCTGGCGTAAACGTCTTCAGCGTACTGCCGCCACTTAGCAACAAAAGTGGTAGCACCAAGTTCAATTTGTTGAGCGCCAATACCGCCGTCTGCACCACGTTGATTAACGTCGTGAACAACGCCAACGGCTCGCTGACCGGACGGAGCAAAAGGTACAGCACCACAATCACTGGCAGATCAAACACATGCATCAACAAATCGCCCGCGATACCCAGTCGCCACAACAGTGGCGAATCCGCAATGCGCTGCGCAGTTGCCGCTGCGTCGCCCGAAACCACCAGCGCACCGCGAACAAACACCTCGCCAAACAAACCTAGCGCGATGATGGCCAGATAGAAAACACCCGCGATGCGCACATAGCGTTGCGGAGAACGATTAAACGAAGAGACCATGAAAACGCCACCCAACTGGAAGACCACGTGAGTGGGTATTTTCAGCGGATTGCAGAACTATGTTGCAAGGATGCGACCAATGGCGGGTATGCCAGTGCCAATGTCTGTTGGGTGCGTTAGAGCGGTATCGTCACTAGAGCGAGGATGCGTCAGGTCACCTGCGCATTCAAATCAAACGGCTTGCCAACCGTCTCAAACGCAAACTGCGAGTAGCAATCGGCGTTGTGCACCCGCTGCCACGGCAACAAGTGATCGTACTTTGGCGGTTTATGTTTGTAAGCATGGTCGTCGATTTCGTTGCCACTGTCACCGGGAGGTCCGACATAGTGAGCCAACTCGTGGATAAGGACATAGGCAAACGCATCACGGCTGAGCTCCTGCATCCGCGCACACAAGTACACAGTTCCGCGCGGCAGTCCTTGCCAGGTTTTGTTGCGTTCGCTCAGGTGGTAGCCGCCAGCAAAGGTGAAGGCATACGCACCCACGCTGCTACCGTCTGGTTCATCCGCTAAGGCAATCACACCTTGCGGTATGTATCCAATCGCGGTTTCCATGCCAATGTAGATACTGTTGATCCATCGAATTTGCGCCTGCCAGCTCGGAAACTTATCAACCTGAAAGTGTTTCACTAATTTGTTCCAGCTCGCTTCGCCGAATCCGAACGAGTGCCCACCGTCTCCCTGCTTGAATCGTTCGGCTGCGGCTAGCGCGGAACGAGCGATCGAAATGATCGCCTTAACGCGTGGAATGTGCGATTGCATCTCGGCGGTGAGGTTGCTGTAAGTCGTTGCGGGACCGCCCAGCCGTCTGTCGGTCAAACGACCGACGTCTACGATGCCATCGGCTTCGCTTGCGCCGAACTGTTTCGTCTGAAACTTACGAATTGCGGCCGAGGTCTTTGGGCCGCAAATGCCGTCAACAACGAGTTGTGGATTCGGCCCTCCCTCATGCGCCGGGAACCGGTTGAGCGCAGCCTGCACCTTGCGCACATCAGCGCTGTGGTTGCGGCACCGTGATGCGAGTCCCACCGCCGCCACGATGCCAAGTCTCGAAGCGTGCGACTTGCCTGTACCCAGAGGCCTGCAACCGTCTTTCCCGCAAAACGCATAACTTTTCACGACGCACCTTTCTAAACTGCTCGAGATAGCCTTCGGTAAGACGAAAACTCATTGGCAATAGTGACGTCACGCGCCGCGAAAACTTGCTGAGCGACCCTCCTGGGAGATCAATCAACGCAAACTTATTCCGGCCGGGGCGGGTCGGTGGTTAGTGCTTCGTCCCAAATATCCGATCCCCCGCATCGCCGAGGCCTGGCACGATGTAGGCGTGCTCGTTGAGGTGATCGTCTAGAGATGCGGTGAATGCGGCAACGTTTGGGTGGGCGTCGAATAGTGTTTGCACGCCCTCGGGTGCGGCGACTAGCGACAGAAAGCGAATTTGCGTGTCGGGCACGCCGCGTTTGTTAAGCACATTGATCGCGTGCACCGCGGAGTTGCCGGTGGCCAGCATAGGGTCGCAGACGATGAACGTGCGGCCATCGATTTCCGGGAGTCGCACGTAGTATTCGACTGGCTTGTTGTCTTCGCCGCGGTAAAGCCCGATGTGGCCCTGGCGCGCGGACGGAATCAAATCCATCAAACCCTCAGCCATACCCAGCCCCGCGCGTAGCACCGGTACCACGGCAATTTTTTTGCCTGCGATCACCGGCGCATCCATTGCGCAAATCGGCGTTTCGATGCGCTCAGTCGTCATCGGCAAGTCGCGCGTAAGCTCGTAACCCATCAGCAGCGTCAACTCGCGAAGCAGCTCGCGGAACGTGCGCGTGGAGGTGTTGCGATCTCGCATGTGCGAGAGCTTGTGTTGCACTAATGGATGGTCGACGATCGTGAGGTTTGGGAAGCGGGTGTCTTTACGCATAGGAGGTTCGCCGGGGTGGTTTAGGCCTAATCGTAGCCTCGATGCGGCGAAGCGCAATGCAGATTCCGCGTCGCTACATCGAGGCTACAGAACAAGATCAGAAGAGCGCTTATCGCGTTTCTGGCGTCGCGGGTTTTTGCACGGACGGTTTCGACAACGAAATCATCGCTACGCCTGCGAGCACCAACGCCGCGCCAATGAGTTGCATCGCAGAAACGTGTTCGCCCAAAAACGCGGCACCCATGAAAATGGTGATGACTGGACCGATGGTGCCGATCATCGAAGCGTCGCTCGCGCCGATGCGCTTCAACGCCTCGGCCATCATCCACACTGGCGCTGCCGTCGAGAACACCGCGAGGCACACGCTGTAGCCATACAGTTTCATGGGCAGATCAAGCGCAGAGAGGGGCCGCATGATGAAAAACTGCGTCATCACAAACACCGTCGCCACCAGCATCATGTAGGCGGTGAATCGCGTGCTGCCGATGCGGCGCGTGAGATTCGTGCCGACGAGCATGTAGGTGGCGTAGCAGACGGCACTCCCAAATATGAGCATCGTACCTGTCACCAACGCGCGGGTGTCAGTGCTGATCACGAGATCGTGCCAATACGCGAGCCCGAGACCAAAGTAGGACACGAGCAGCGCGAGCGCCACGCGTCCGGTGATGCGCTTTCCGAGAAACAGCGCGGAGAGCACGACAACGATGGTTGGGTTGGTGAACAAAATTAAACGTTCAAGGCCCGCGCTGATGTACTGCAGCCCCCAAAAATCGAGAAAACTCGACAGGTAATAGCCAATGAATCCGAGGAATGCGATGAACGCCCAATCGCGCCGCGAGAGCGGAGCTGGCGCGCTGTTTGTCGTGTCACGTTGAGCCCACCACGCCATCAACAAGAAAAACGGCAACGAGAAAATCATCCGCAGCGCCAACAGCGTGACCGCATCCAGCCCCGGATGCGCCGCGTAGGCAAGCTTGATGAAAATGGCTTTGGCAGCAAAGCCCAATTGCGCAGCGCCCGCGAACAGCGCGCCGGCGGAGACTGCCGATTTGA
>DAINAJ010000135.1:1431-4417 GCA_036733505.1 Casimicrobium sp. | reverse complement strand
CTCTCAAATCGCACCATCGGCATCGCCTCAGCCATCATCACAGTCGCGATTTGGTCTGGCTTTATCGTGGTGGCGCGCGCTATGGCGCACAAGACACTCACGCCATTTGACATCGCTTTCGTACGGCTGATAGGTGCGGGCGCGGTGATGCTGCCGTGGGGTTGGTGGTGGGTGCGGCAACAACGGCGCGCCGATCCGTCGAAACCTGCTCACGAGAACTGGCTAGGGCTTTCGCCGTACAACTTTCGTTTCACTGCACTCATTGGAACGATAGGCGGCGTGCTTTACGGCAGCTTGGCGTACAGCGGTTTTCTGTTCGCGCCGGCAGCGCACGCGTCGGTGTTGATGCCAGGCCTTTTGCCGTTGTGGACAACACTACTTGCGATTGCGGTGATCGGAACCCCGGTCACCCGCGCGCGTTGGTTCGGGCTCTTGCTCATCATTAGCGGCGGTCTGTTTGTGGGCGGTGCCAGCCTTCTCAAAGCGTTCGACGGCGGAAGTGTGTGGCAAGGCGACGTACTGTTCATGGCAGCCTCGTTTACATGGTCGGTTTACACGGTCATCGCCCGAAAAAATGCGCTCGCCGCGATTCCGGCCACCATCGCCGTGTCGGTGTTTGCGGTGCTCACTTACGTGCCGATCTATGCGCTGCTCGCCTACAGCGGCACGATCGTGAGCCATCTGCGTGACGCACCGTGGAGCGAGATCATCCTGCAAGTGCTCATGCAGGGCATAGGCTCGGTCGTGATCTCCGGCATTACCTTCATGCGAATGGTCGAAACCTTCGGTCCTGTGCGAACTACGATGATCACCGCGTTGGTGCCAGCGCTTTCAGCGCTGGGCGCAGTCGTGTTTTTGGGTGAGCCGCTGTATTGGAATTTGCTGGTCGGACTCGTGCTGGTCACCGTTGGGATCGTGTTTGGCGTGCGTTCGGTGTTGCCTGTCGCGAAGTGAGTCGATACGCATGATGTATGCTTCAAGCGTGGGTTATCGCAGAACCCATTGCCGTGATGCGAATGCAGACCGGCCTGACGGTGTCTCGTCCAATCTGCAACTCTTTCTTCTATTGAAAGGTTCTTGATGGACACCGCTTCTTCTATTCCCCTATCCTCGTCCCCCGTTGTTGCGCGTCTCATTGGCACGCCCGACGCACCGCTTTTCGTCGACGTTCGCAAAGCCGAAGACTTCGCGACGAGCGACCACTTTATTCCGGGATCAATTCGTTGGGATTACCACGCCACCGACGACAATCCTGCGTTGCCCAGCGGCAAAAACGTGGTGGCGTACTGCGTGAAAGGCGCGCACGTTGGTGTGACTGGCGCGGAAAAGTTGCGCGCGCGACAACGTGATGCCACCTTCCTCGAAGGTGGCTTACGCGAATGGATGGCGGCGGGCGCGATTACCGTGAAAAAGCGACCAGACTTAGGCGTGACGGGCGATTCGACAAGCCGCTGGGTCACCCGTGCTCGCCCGAAGATTGATCGCATTGCCTGCCCGTGGTTGGTGCGACGTTTCATTGATCCATGCGCGCAATTTTTCTACGTGCCCACCGAGGACGTATTCGCCTTCGCCAAGTCCAACAACGCCGTTGCCTACGACATTCCCGGCGCGCCGCTGGAGCATGACGGGCCGCTGTGTTCATTCGATAGTTTCTTGCGCGCCTTCGAGCTCAAGAGCGCGGCGTTAGATCGGCTCGCCACCATCGTTCGTGGCGCAGACACCAACGCGCTGAACCTCGCACCGCAGAGCGCAGGCCTGCTCGCCGTCTCGCTTGGTATGTCAAGAAATTTCAGTGACGACCACGCCATGCTCGACGCAATGATGCCGGTTTACGACGCGCTCTATCGCTGGGCGCTAGATGCCTCCGACGAAACCCACAACTGGAAGCCAGCGGTATGAGCGAACCAAAAGCACTCAAACCCGCAGCACCGACGCTCATGGAAGCGCTCGCGTTCTGGCTCAAGCTCGGCTTCATCTCGTTTGGTGGCCCGGCGGGGCAAATTGCGATCATGCGGCAAGAGCTCGTCGAGCGACGCCGTTGGATAAGCGAGAAGCGCTTCTTGCATGCGCTGAACTACTGCATGTTGTTGCCTGGCCCCGAGGCGCAACAGCTTGCAACGTACATCGGCTGGCTGATGCACCGCACTTGGGGCGGTGTGATCGCGGGCGGTCTGTTTGTGCTGCCCGGCGCGCTCATCATGATGGCGCTTGCGTGGGGTTACGTGACGTTTGGCAATACGACCGCGCTGCAAGCCGTGCTCTGGGGCATTAAGCCTGCGGTGGTCGCGCTGGTGTTGTTTGCGGTGTATCGCATCGCATCCAAATCGCTGAACCACGCCGTGTGGTGGGTGTTAGCCGTGGCGTCGTTTATTGCGGTAACTTTTTTTCATATTGGCTTTCCGTGGGTCGTTCTCGGCGCGGCCATCGTGGGTTGGATCACCGGCGAATTACGGCCGAAATGGATCAGCGGAGTGCATGGTGACGGCAAGGCCAAGGCGCATGCGCCCGCAGTGATTGACGACGATACGCCCACCCCTATGCATGCCCACTTTTCGTTCGCTAGCTCGCTGGGTTTGGTGGTTGCTTTTGTTGCGCTGGGCGTTTCGGTGTATGCGCTGATGCCAAACAAAGCACTCGCCGATATGGCCGAATTTTTTGCCTCCGCCGCGCTCGTTACGTTTGGCGGCGCATACGCAGTGTTGCCTTACGTCACGCAAGCCGTCGTTGAAAAATATCAATGGCTCAGCACCGCACAAATGATGGACGGCCTCGCGTTGGGTGAGACCACACCGGGGCCGCTCATTTTGATTCTCACGTTCGTCGGCTATCTCGGCGGCGTGAAAAACGCAGTGGCGAGTTCGCCGCTGGCCAGTGGCGTGCTTGCTGCGAGCGTGGTGACGTTGTTCACGTTTCTGCCGAGCTTCATGATGATCTTCGCGGGCGCGCCGTTCATCGAGAGCACGCGCCGCTCGCTCAAGCTACAAGC
>DAINAJ010000135.1:0-1331 GCA_036733505.1 Casimicrobium sp. | reverse complement strand
AGTGTCGGCACGCCGAGGAAAAACGAAAATTCGGTGGCTGTTCGGCGTGATAGTCCGAGCAACATCGAACCAATCAACGTCGAGCCAGATCGCGACATGCCGGGAAACAAACCAAGGCATTGCACGAAGCCAATTTTCAAGGCATCGAGCGCAGTGATGTTGTCGACGTCACGCACACGAGCGCGTGATTCGCGTAACTCGCGGCGGTTGTCGCGTTCGGCCCACAAAATGATGATCGCGCCGACGATCGACGCAGCGGCCACGCCGTATGCGTTGAACAACACGGCCTTGATTGTCTTGTTGAGCAACAAGCCGAGAGCCGCGACCGGCAGGAAAGCGATGAACAAATTCACAAAAAAGCGTTGTCCATCACCCGGCCGCAAGACGCTCTTAAATGCAGAAAAAAAGCGCTCACGATACGCCCACACAACCGCGAAAATGGCGCCGATCTGGATGGCGATTTCGAACACTTTGCCGCGTTCATCATGCGCACCAAGCAACGAGCTGGCGACGATCAAATGCCCTGTGCTCGAGATCGGCAAAAACTCCGTGAGGCCTTCGACGACTCCAAGGATGGCCGCGTCAATCAGATTCAATTCGTAACCTCGGCAAAAATAAAAAGGGCGACCGAAGTCGCCCTTGCATTGTAGGAGCGGGCCAAGCCCGCTCGCACAAGGTCAGACTAGCCGAGCAATCCGCCGCCCTTGTTGCCGCCCATCGCGCTCTTCAGCACGTTGCCAAGTACGCCTTGCAGCATGTCGTTCGAATGGTTCTGAGGGACTTGGCCGCCGGGCGTCATGCCGTCGAGCACGCCGGGAAGAACTTGCGCGAGCAAGCCGCCCAGCTGATCTTGGCCGATTCCAGCCTTACCCAACAAATCACCGATGTTGCCGCCACCAGCACCACCGGGGGCTGCGCCACCGAGCACCGAGCCAAGCAAGCCGCCCAAGTCACCGCCGCCCATGCCGCCTTGTCCGCCCATTTGGGCTTGTTGCTGACCCGCGCCGCCCATCATGCCGCCGAGCACCTTCATCAGATCGCCGCCGTCAACCGGCAGGTTTTGCCCGGTGCTCTGCCACGAGTCGGCTTGTTGGCCGAGTCCGCCCTGCCTGAGCATGCCGAGCAAGCCGCCGACGCCGCCGGCTTGCTGAATCAGCCCGCCGATCACAGAAGTCAGCAGATCCTGCTGACCGCCGCCCATTTGGTTGTTGTTATTTCCGCCGCCGAGTACGGCACCCAAGACGCCATCTAGCAAACCCATGATTGATCCCTATTCGTTGAAATGTAGAAACTGACTGCTGTCCGATATTCGCCGCGCACAGTATCACAGC
>DAINAJ010000134.1:0-8030 GCA_036733505.1 Casimicrobium sp. | reverse complement strand
GTGTGGTGCCCGGGACGGGAATCGAACCCGTACGCCCCTTATGCAGGTAAGCGGCGGATTTTAAGTCCGCTGTGTCTACCAATTCCACCACCCGGGCATGAGTGCGTTGTTCGACTCTTGAGATTCTAGCTGCTAGCTCCGTCCACCCTGTGTGACGCCGAGTAGAAAAAGCGTCGGGGATTTTGTGGCGAAGCGCGCTTGGTCTACGGCGGTCCATGCGTTCACGGGTTTTGAGATGATGAGTTCGTTTTCGCTCGCTAGATTCTGTGCGACGCAGAGCGCGATGTTGCCGTTTACGCTTTGCATGATCGCCTGAAGCAACGGGGCGTTGCGATACGGCGTTTCGATGAAAATTTGTGTGCCGCGTGTGGATTGAATGCTGCGCTCAAGTTGCTTCAATGCGGCGTCGCGTTCAGCGGGTTTCGCAGGCAGATAGCCGTGAAACGAGAAGTGCTGGCCGTCAAAACCGCTGGCCATCAACCCGAGGAGCACAGACGACGGCCCGACGAGCGGCACGACGAGCGCGCCGATGCGATGAGCCACGCCCGCAAACGCTGCGCCGGGGTCGGCCATGCCTGGGCAACCCGCGTCGGAGATCACGCCGACATCAACGCCCGATTGCAGCCATGCTTTGCACTGTGCTTGCGCCGCGTCGTTGGGGTCACACGCGATCATGTGAATATCGGCGATCACGCGCTCGGGTGAGAGCGTTTTGAGGAAGGCGCGAGCGACCTTGGGTGTTTCAACGACGAAATGCGTTAAGCGTTGTGCGATAGCGATGGTTCGTGTCGGCAGCACGTCGGCAGGCGCGGAAACGCCAAGTAGATTGGGAACGAGATACAGCGTGCCGGTCATAACGCGCCCACATCGCGCAGAAAATCCGTGAGGCGAATGAGCGGCAGACCAATGATCGCCGTGGGGTCGTCACTGCGAATGGCGGAGAGCAGGGCGATGCCTGACGTTTCTACTTTGACGGCACCAGCCGCGTCGTATGGCTTTTCACGCTGTAGGTAGGCGATGAGCACGTCGTCCGGCAGATTTCGGTAGGCGATTTCGGTCGCAACAACATCGACAAGCGGTGCTCTTCCCGGTGAAGCGACGCAGAGTGCGGTGTAGCACTGGAGCGTTTTGCCTTGGCAGCGCTTTAGCTGAGCCAGCGCATTTGCGAAATCGCCGGGTTTGGACAGCGCTTCGCCGTTGAGATCGAGTACTTGATCGGAGCCGATCACGATGGCGTTGGGGTGCTTCTCACCGACGGCGGCGGCTTTTTCTGTGGCTAGGCGCGTGCAGTTGGCGAGCGGCGATTCGCCAGCGAGCTGAATCTCGTCAACGTGGGGCGACTCCACGGAGAACGGAAGACCAAGGCGTTCCAGCAGTTCGCGGCGGTAGCGGGAGGTGGAGGCGAGAATGAGGGGGTTGGGCATAAAGGAAATGTAGGCGAAAAGCGCGGCAGCAGCACGGGCATGGCGTATGCCCAAAAATATAGTTATAATTGTGGGCTTTCGTCTTTGGGCTAACTATTTGACTTCCAAGGCCTTTTCCGTATTTCGGTGAGGCTTCTAAAGTTAAAGTCAGCGTAGGTTTTACTGATGGTGGCCAAAATAGCTCAAGACGGTGTTCAGGCAGCCGACGCAGACTGGAAGTTTCGCCAGAATGCAGCGAACTTTGCCCGTCAAGGCTATGCGATTCACGGTTTGCTGAATTCAGCGCTGCTGACGCGGGCCGCTGATGGTGACACGACGATAAGTGAGATTTCTGGATCGGTGCAGGCGTTAGCGAACGCGGTGTCTGAGCGATCGGGTTTTGCGGTTGCGGCGGCTGGGCGGATTGGTTTGACCTGTCAGTCTTGCGGCGATGCGTTTGAGTTGCCGGTGGACTCACACTCGGTGATCCATGTGGCGCGGGACGCAGCAGAGCTTGCAAGCTGGGAAGACGAAGCGTTCGAGAGCGTTGGCGGGGACGAAAAAACCTCGGCGCTCGAACTGGTAGAAGATGAATTGTTGCTCGCGATACCGTACGTCCCGCGATGCGAAAAATGTGATGAGGCAGGCGACGATGGTGCGCCTCTGTCACGCGAATTTAGTTAGTTTTATTTCAGGTTACGAAGTTTTAGGAGACCCTCATGGCTGTTCAGCAGAATAAAAAATCCCCATCGAAGCGCGGCATGCATCGCGCGCACGATTTCCTTACCGCACCCCACTTGGCCATTGAGCCAGTGACGGGCGAAGTTCATCGTCGTCACCACATCAGCCCGAACGGTTTCTACCGCGGCCAGAAGGTCGTTCAGACCAAAGCTGACGAGTAAATCGCTCCTTGTCGTCTAACGTTATCGAGGCGCACCCAATGCGCATCGCGATTGACGTCGACGGCGGCGATCACGGCGCGGCAGTAACGCTGCCCGCCGCCGCCAGTTTTCTTTCGACTCGCCCCGAAGCACAGGTTGTGCTGGTCGGGCTTGAGTCGTCTCTTTCGTTAGCGGATAAATACCTCCCGGCCTCCGTAGCGAACCGCGTTACGCGCGTTGTTGCTACCGAAGTCGTCGGCATGGATGAGTCGCCCGCGCTAGCACTCAAGAACAAAAAGCAGTCGACGCTTCGCTTGGCCTTAGACGCCGTGAAAAAAGGCGAGGCGGACGCTTGCGTGAGTGCGGGTAATACCGGCGCGCTCATGGCAACCTCACGGTTCGTACTCAAAACCTTGCCGGGCATTGATCGCCCAGCGATTGCGTCGGTGATGCCTTCCCCCGCGGGCAGCGGCATGCATTCCGACGGCGGCTCGATCATGTTGGATTTAGGCGCGAACGTGGATTGCACCGCCGAGCACTTGCGCCAGTTCGCTGTCATGGGCGCCGCGCTTTGTTCTGTTTTGACCGGCAACGCGCGTCCGACGGTGGGCCTTCTAAACATTGGTGAAGAAGACATCAAGGGCAACGAAGTCGTTAAGGCTGCGGCTGAGTTGATTCGTGCGACGGATTTGAACTTCATCGGAAACGTCGAAGGAACAGACGTTTACACCGGGCGCGTGGACGTGATTGTTTGCGACGGTTTCGTGGGCAATGTCGCGCTGAAATCGTCCGAGGGCATCGCGCGCTTGATGACGCAAATGCTGCGGGAAGAATTCACGCGGACGACGTTGTCAAAACTCAGCGCGGTGGCCGCCAATGGCGTGCTTCAGCGCTTCAAGGCTCGGCTCGACCCGTCGACGCATAACGGCGCGACGCTCCTAGGCTTGCGCGGCATCGTGGTGAAAAGCCACGGCGGTGCCGAAGCGGCGGGATTCGCTATCGCGATTGATCGCGCTTACAACGAAGCTACGCACAATCTGATTGCAGGGCTGACCGAGCGCCTAGCTGCGCAACACGCAAAAGCATCAACCGCCACGGAAAACTAACCGTTTTTGCTGTGAATTAGCCGCCGTTGAGGCTCGCTTGCGATGCGTTTCCGCATTGGTGCGATTGCTGATTAAATCGATGCTTCAAGATGCTGCAAAGAGCGATGCCGAGCCACGTGTTCACTAAGATCATTTCCACTGGAAGCTATCTTCCGGACAAAATTCTCACGAACGACGATCTGTCGAAATTCGTTGATACCTCTGATGAGTGGATTCGCTCGCGTTCTGGCATCCAATCTCGCCACATCGCGGCCGATGGCGAAGAGACCAGCGATCTGGCCGTGATGGCTGCCAAGCGCGCACTTGACGGCGCGGGTCTCGCGGCGACCGATATTGATTTGATTGTGGTGGCGACGACCACGCCAGACGTGGTATTTCCCAGCACCGCGTGCATCGTTCAGGACAAACTAGGCGCAAAAAACGCCGCAGCATTCGACATACAAGCAGTTTGTTCTGGCTTTGTGTATGCGCTGGCGGTTGTCGACAAAATGGTCTCCAGCGGTGCGTGCAAAAACGTGCTGGTGATTGGCGCTGAGGTTTATTCGCGTATCGTAAATTGGAAAGATCGCGGCACCTGTGTGCTCTTTGGCGACGGTGCGGGGGCAGTTGTGCTCACGCAGTCAAAAGAGCCGGGCATTCTTGCGACCAAACTACACGCTGACGGCAGCCGTCGCTCGATTTTGAATGTGCCGGGACATGTGCGCAATGGCGTTGTCTACGGCGATCCGTACGTGCACATGGACGGCCCGGCAGTGTTCAAGATGGCGGTGCAAGTCATGGCCGACGTCTGCAACGAAACCCTGGCGATGGCGAATTTGACGGCGAGCGATATTGATTGGCTGGTGCCGCACCAAGCCAACGTGCGCATCATCGATGCCACGGGCAAACGCCTGGGCATTTCGCCCGAGAAAACGATTGTGACGGTGCAGGGGCAGGGCAACACCTCCGCTGCCTCGATTCCGCTGGCGCTAGACACCGCTGCCCGTGATGGCCGGATCAAGGCGGGCCAACTAGTGCAGACGGTGGGCGTTGGTGGCGGATTCACGTGGGGCAGTGCGCTGCTTCGCTGGTGACTTTTTCGAAAAGTGAGCGGTGAGCAGTGACTAGTGAGCAGCATCTTGTAACGCAGACGAACGTCTGCCCAACTTACTACCGAAAATATGATGAATACGCCTTTTTGAGCCAAACGACCGCCAAGTGGTCATTCCAATGCAAAAAGTACGTTAGTCGACTATATGAAAATTATTGCTGTAACGACCGCCTGCTGGTCGATAGCGCAAGAAAGCTGATATGAAACTCGCATTTGTATTTCCGGGGCAAGGTTCGCAGTCTGTGGGCATGATGGCGGGCTATGCAGGCCTTGCGCAAATTGACGAAGCGATGGCTGCGGCGGACGCTGCGCTCGGTTCGTCGCTCACCGCGCTCATAACGAACGGCCCGGCAGAAGAGCTTGCTGTAACGACTACGACGCAGCCGGCGATGCTGGCCGCAGATGTGGCGGTGTGGAATGCGTGGGTCGCTGCGGGCGGGCCGATGCCGTCAATGGTGGCAGGGCACAGTCTTGGCGAGTACGCAGCGCTGGTTGCGGCTGGCGTGTTGAACTTTGACGCGGCGTTGAAGCTCGTCAAGGCGCGCTCGCAAGCGATGCAGGACGCGGTGCCCGCGGGCGTGGGCGGCATGGCGGCGGTGCTCGGCATCGAGCCAGGGCCGCTCGCTGAAGTCTGCGAAAAGGCGAGCCAAGGTGAGGTCGTCGCTTGTTGCAATTTGAACGCTCCGGGTCAAATCGTCATTGGTGGGCACAAAACCGCTGTGGAACGCGCAATCGTTTTGGCGAAGGAAGCGGGCGCGAAGCGCGCGCTGCTCCTGCCGATGAGCGTGCCAAGCCACTGCGAACTGATGCGGCCGGCGGCTGCTGCGCTGGCGCACGCCTTGAACAATACTGCCTTCGCTGCACCCAACATCGCAGTGATTCACAACGCAACGGTTGATGTCGCCGGCGACGCGGCTGCGATTCGTGCGGTACTCGCCGATCAGCTATTCAAGCCTGTGCGTTGGATCGAAACGATTAGCAAAATGGCCGAGCAGGGCGTGACGCACATCGTGGAATGCGGGCCGGGCAAGGTACTCGCGGGGATGGTTAAGCGCATCGCGCCAGACGTAAAGTGTTTGACGCTTTCCGATAAAGCGGCATTTGATTCGGCGCTCGCGGAAGTGGCGGCCGGGTAAATCCGTTACGTCAGCTGCGCTCGTGAGGCGAGCGATGCGTGAAACTCCACCGCTGGTAGCGGTCGGCTAAACAAAAAGCCCTGACATAGCTGACAGCCTTGCGCCGCCAGATAGTCTCTTTGCGCCTGCGTCTCAACGCCCTCCGCGATCACTTCAAGACCTAGGTTTTTTGCCATACCGACGATGGTTTGGATCACGACGGCGTCCGACGCGTTCGTGCCGATGTTATCGATGAACGGCTGCGCGATTTTGAGCTGCGAAATTGGGAGCCGGGTTAGGTACGACAGCGACGAGTGCCCCGTTCCAAAATCGTCTAACGCGAAGCGTACGCCAGAGCGAACCAACGCGTCCATTTTGCTGATGGACGCATCGACGTTATCGAGCATTACGGTCTCCGTGATTTCGAGCATCAGGCGTGCAGGGTTGACGCCATGGCGGTGCATCGCTTGTCGCACCGTAGCAACGAACGTTGCCTGTTTAAATTGATGCGCGCTCACATTGAGCGACAAGGTTAAGTGCGCCGTGTTCCTGTCGCTAGCCCAGCGATTTAGCTGCGCGCAGGCATTCTCCAGTACCCATGCGCCAATTTCGGCGATATGGCCCGTCTCTTCCGCGAACGGGATGAATTGATCCGGTTGCACCGGGCCGTGCGTTGGATGGTTCCAGCGGATCAGCGCCTCGGCCCCCACCACCGCATCATTGCTATCGACTTGCTGCTGGTAATACAACGCAAATTGATTGAGGCCCGCCGCCACGTGCAGTTCTTGCTCGAGCAATGCCCGCGACCGAATCGCGTGCTGCATGTGGGCGCTGTAAAAGCGGAAGGCATTGCGCCCGGATGCTTTGGCTTGATACATTGCAATATCCGCTTGTTTCAACATTTCGTCGGCAGAGCTTCCGTCTCCCAGAATGAGCGTAATCCCTAGGCTCGCGGTACATGCGTATTCCAGCGTGTCAAGCGCATAGGGCTTGCTTAGCAGCGACCGAATGCTTTCCGCAGTGACTGCGGCACTGTCGTGCGCGTCGGCAACATCAGTACCGACGTTTTCAAGCAAAACAACGAATTCATCGCCACCCAAGCGTGCCACAGTGTCGCCGCACTTCACTGTCGTCAGCAGGCGCGCTGCCGCTTGCCTTAAAAGCTTGTCACCCACTTCATGCCGCATCGAGTCATTGAGCGTTTTGAAGTGATCCAAATCGATGAACATCAGCACTGCGGGGCGGCCGCTAAACGCACTCGACGAGATCGATTGTTTCAAGCGATCCATCAACAGGCGACGATTGGGCAAATTCGTAAGCGGATCATAAAAGGCCAGCGCTTCAATTTCTGCAGCGGCAGTTCGTGTAGCCGTAATTTCACGCGAGATGACGATGAAGACCGGCTGATCATCGGTCATGGTTGCTTTGCGGCACACAGAAAGCTCGAACCAACGGTTCCCCGTCGGAAGTACAAGTTCGAACTGTTTGCCGAATGACATGCGCGCAGCGTTGGCCTCAACTAGCGCGGACATGACTACCTCTGCAGCCGCTTTGGGTAGAACGTCAGTCACTCGTTTGCCGAGGGCTTCATCGCGATGCGCTGCGCTAAGCTCTGTTCGGGGCGAGTGATAGCTGTAGTAGCGACCATCTAATCCCACTTCGTAGAGCAGATCGGGAATCGCGTCTAGTGTGGCCTGCAGTTCTGATTTGCTGGCGGATAGCTCGTATTGCTGCGTCTTGCTCTCTGTGATGTCGGTGAATGTAGAAACTCGACCACCGTCTGGGGTGGCGCGCTCGGAAATGCGAACAATGCGGCCGTCAGGAAAGGGTTGCTCAGTCTCAGATGACACATCACTACCATTGACCGGAGCTTGTCCAATGAACCCGCCTTTAGCGGTGAGTGGCAACGGAAACACCGGTCCTCCGCCCGCGCGCTCAACAACGTCAACGTAGCGCTCATCTTTCTGTATTGTCTCCGTCAGCCACGGATGAAACTCAAGAAATCGTGGGTTCCAGGTCACGACGCGACCGTCGGAATCGAGCAATAAGAAGCCATCGACCATCGACTCAAGCGCTCGGTCCACCGTCACCTTGGCATGCGCAATCTGCGAGCGCGCACGACGAATTCGTAAAACATAGCTGCGCAGCAAGAGAGCGATAGCCGCGATGAAAGCGGCGAACGCAGTTGCACCCACGGCTATCACGTGACTCGATTTTTTCCAATCGGCCAGCGCTACATCTAACGGCAAACTTGCCGTCACAATGAGATTCGGATAAAGCGTAGGGCCGGTGACCAGAATGGCTGGCACAGCGGTGACGCGACTTTGCGCCTGAGGTGCGTCGTCGTCCCGATAATTGCTGGCACCCAGCGCTGGGGTCAATCGTTTGCCAACCAACGCGTCTCGTGCGGGATGGCTTGCAAGTAGCTCTCCGTT
>DAINAJ010000133.1:0-8285 GCA_036733505.1 Casimicrobium sp. | reverse complement strand
CCGAGTTGATTGTTCGGCGCGTGGCCTGAGAGCAACACCACCGGCGACTCTGCCATTTGCGCGGTGTAGAGCGCAGAGACGGCGTTGGCGTGACCAGGGCCGCCCGTTACCAGCGCGACTCCTGGCTCGCCCGTGATTCGCGCATAGGCGTCGGCCATGTGTACCGCAGCGGCCTCGTGACGGGTGTGAATCAGCTCGATGCCAGACGCAAACGCCGCATCGAAGACCGGCATGATGTGATTGCCAGATAGCGTGAAAATACGTTTCACGCCCGACTGCTTGAGCGAGTGGATCAGCGCATCCGCGCCGCGTTGATGCTTTTGGGTCATGGGTTTCTCTGGTTGAATGTCTGTGCTTGTCGGCACTGCGCTAGAGCGCGGATGGGGCGATGCAAAACGAGCCCGCCGCCCGGATCTAAGTGATCAAAGTCTCACCAGGCCGCACTCGCGTGAACGCAACGGGTTGTTCGGTCAGTTCTAGCGCTTCCCCGCGTTTACGCACGACTGTGTAACGCGACGTTTCGAGCTCACCCGTCAGCGGAAAGTCTTCGCGGAAGTGCGCGCCACGCGAGTCTTCGCGCGCGAGTGCTGCCGTCGTGATGGCCTGACTCACGCGGATGAGACTTCTGAGATTGAGCCAGTCGTGCCAGCTCAGATTAAAGGCACGATCGTCCGCGGAAACACCGACGCGTTCAATCTCTTCGTTAAGCGCAAGCAACTCTGATTGCGCACGCTGCAGTCCGGCCTTGGTGCGAAGAATCCCCGCGTCATTCCACATCAAGTCGTAGAGTGCCTCGCGCAGCGGCTCAGTGCTGCTGTGCTTGCGCTGCAGTGGCGCATCGTGCGCACCGACTTGCTGCTGAATTAACGCTTCGTCTGGCGCGTGCCAGTGGCCGTCCTTACGTACCCACATCGCCATCGCGTCACCCGCGATTCCGCCATAGACTGTTGAGTTCGCCACGCCGTTGCCGCCCAAGCGATTCGCTCCATGCACGCCGCCCGTGTCTTCCCCGGCCGCAAAAAGTCCGGGCAGCGAAGTCCGGCAGTCGCCATCAAACACGACGCCGCCCATCATGTAATGCGCCGTTGGCACCACCTCTACACGCCCGCCCGCAAGATCAAATCCACAGTCGGCGCAACGATCCACCATCCCTTTGAAACTATTGCGAACGTTGTCCACACCGAGGTGCTTCATTTCGATGAAGACACCACCGTTTGGGCTGGTTCGCCCGGCACGCATTTCCGAAAAGATACTGCGCGAAACGATGTCGCGTGTCGCACGCTCACCGCGCGAATCGTAAGCGTGCATGAAGCGCTCACCAGCACCATTGAGCAGGTACCCGCCGGAGCCCCGCAGACCTTCTTCAAGCACCGTGCCGGTCATGCGCGTGCCGGTTCCGGCGAGCAGTCCCGTTGGATGAAACTGCACCATTTCCATGTCGCGTAGTGCGAGCCCCGCGTCAAGCGCCATCGACAGGCCGTCGCAGCTTTTGTCCCCGCTGGGCGTGTGAAACTTGTACATCGTCGGGCCGCCGCCTGTGGCCAGCAGCACCGCCTTTGCTTGAACGAAGACGTAGCCTCCCGATCGAACGTCAATCATCAAGACCCCGGCGAGCGCGTCGCCGGCAGCGTTCGGGATCAACGCGATAGCACGATGCTCCTCCATGCGCTCGATTTTTCGAGCCCAGACTTGCTCCGCCAAGCGATTGATAATTTCGATACCCGTCTGATCGCCTTTGTGTACCGTGCGATCAAAGGTTTGTCCGGCGAACGCTTTTTGATGCACTGTGCCGTCCGGGTTGCGATCAAAAAAACAGCCCAACTCATTTTCAAGTTCGTGAATCCGCTCGATCGCTTTGGTCACCAGCGTCCACGCTAGATCCTGATCAGGGAGCCACTTGCCGCCCTCGATCGTATCCATGAAGTGCCGTTCGATGGAGTCGCCCGCCGCGAGGGCAACGTTGTAGCCGCCTTGCACCATGCGCGTGCAACCGCTCTTGCCGAGCAAGCCCTTTACCGCGACGGTAATTTTTAGCTCGGGTGCGGCCTGATGCGCATGCAGCGCAGCGAAGAGACCCGCCCCGCCGGAGCCGAGGATGAGCACATCGGTTTGCCGCCGCGTGATGGTCTTCATGGTGTCACACCTAGACGCGCGAGGGCTGCTTCACGCTTCGATGCGACGTTGGCTTGCACCACGTCGTAGAGCGATTGCCCGTGTGAGTCCATCGCCACCAGCAGCGGACCGAAGCCGCGAATCCGAAATTTCCACAACGATTCTGGATTGAGGTCATCGAGATCAACGTCCTCGATCTGCTCAATCCACGTCGTCTCTAGTGCTGCCGTGCCGCCAACAATGGCCAGATACGCCCCACCCAACTCGCGAAACGCGGCCAGCGAACCTTCGCGCATGCCACCCTTCCCGATGATGAAGCGCACGCCCATTTGTGTCATGAGCTGTTTCGTGAAGCGCTCCATTCGGTCGCTCGTCGTCGTGCCGATGCACACGGGCGCATATCCCGATGGAAACTCGGCCGATGGAGTCACTTTTTTTACATTCGGTGCGGTGTGAATTACCGCGTGGCCGCGCAGGTCAAAACGCGTCGTGCGCCCCTTGTCGAAGAGCGCGATGTAGCTTGCGTCTCGGATGCCGTAGAGCGTGGTGTTGAGGGTGACAGTGTCGTTAACGCGAAGGCTGCGAACCTGTGCCTCGGTGACCGGCATATTGAATTCGTGGTGAGCCATAAGCTTAGTACCCGTACTCGACGCCAGCGGGCGTGATGGTTGCGCGCGCACGTCGTGCGGAATGGCACTGCATATTGACGGCCACCGGGTTCATAGTGATGTGAGTCGCTGCCAATTCGATATGAACGGCAAACGCCGTCGAGTCACCGCCCAAACCCTGCGGGCCGACGCCCAGCATATTGACGGCTCCCGCGAGTTCCAGCTCCAACGACGCGCCATCGGGGTCGCTACAGCGCGAGCCCAAAGGGCGTGTTGCGGCTTTCTTCGCTAAATGCACGCACAGGTCCGACGTTCCGCCGATGCCAACGCCGACAATCGTCGGCGGGCAGGTTTTTCCGCCCGCCGCGATAACGCAGTCGATGACAAAACGCTTGATGGCGGCGATGCCCTCAGCGGGAATGGCCATGCGAAGAAACGAGTTGTTCTCGGAGCCGCTGCCCTTGGGAATCATTTCGATTTCCACGGTCTCAATGGCGTCATTGAAGTCAACGTGAATGACTGGTACGCCTTCGCCACAACTCGTGTGTTGGTTCTTCCGAGTGAGCGGGTGCACCACAGAAGAGCGCAGGGGGTGCTCCTGAGTAGCGCGGGTGCAGCCGCGGACGAGCGCCGCTTTGAGCGCAGCGCCGTCGAACTCGACGCCGGAGCCGATGGTGACGTTGTAAATGGGAATGCCTGTGTCCTGACACAGCAGATTTTGCGTATCTTCGGCCACACGAATATTGGTCACCATCGTGGCGAGCATTGAGCGCGCGGTGCTGTCCGTCTCACTAGTTTGCAAACGCTGAAAACCCGCCTTGATGTCCGGCGGCAATGCCTTGAGCGCCTGAATGTAGAGCGCCTTCGCAGCTTCTTCTACGGTTGCTGTGTTGAGCTTCATCGATGGTGTTACTGAGGTTGAATCTTGCGCGCGCGAACCACTTTGGCCCAATTCGAACTCTCGGCGCGAATCGCCTCGGCAAATTGTGCAGGGGTATTGGCTACGGGCGTCATTCCTACCGCGAGCAGTCTTTGCTTGGTGTCATCCGTGCCCAAAATAGCGACGCTGTCGCGTTGCACTTTGTCGATGATCTCTTTGGACACGCCCGCAGGTGCGAGAAGCCCGAACCAGCCCACGTTGACGAAGCCGGGCAAGCCGGACTCACCCACGGTCGGAATTTCCGGTGCGGCAGGGCTACGCTCTGCGCTGGTGACGCCCAAAGCTTTGACTTTTCCGGCCTTGATGAACGGCAGCATTGCCGCCAAGTTGCCAGGCAACATCTCAACGCTGCCGCCTGCTACGTCAGTCAATGCTAGAGACTCGCCCTTGTAGGGAACGTGTTTCAGATCAATGCCGGCGGTGTACAGAAAGTTCTCGCCAGCCATGTGCACTTGGCTGCCGATGCCGGCCGAACCGAAGTTCATAACGCCCGGCTTGGCTTTGGCCATCGCGATCAGCTCGGTGATATTTTTTGCCGTCACGTTTGGCGCAACGACAATCACCATTGGCCCCTGCGCCACATTGGTAATTGGAACAAAGTCCTTGGCGGCATCAAACGGCATCTTCGCGTAGATATGCGGATTCACCGTCACGATTGAGCCGGACGCCATCAGTAGCGTATAGCCGTCATTCGCCGCTTTCGCGACTTCGGCGGCACCAATGTTGCCGCCAGCCCCCGTCTTGTTTTCGACGACGACCGATTGGCCCCAAGCCTCCTGCAAGCGCTGCCCAAGTAGTCGGGCCACCACGTCCGTGGTGCCGCCTGCCGGGAAGGGAACGACTATGCGCACGGGTTTGTTGGGCCAAGCCGCGCTTTGCGCAACGGCAGGCGCCGCGCCGACGACAGCTAACACGCCAGCAGTCACTAAGGACAACGCGGTAATCCATTTATTCTTGTACGACATATTCAAGCACTCCTTTGTTAGTTCAAATCAGAGAGACCGAGCTTTAACGCTGGGGCAGTCCACTAAGTTGTCTGTCGCGTTAGCCGCTTACGGCGTGGCCGCCTCGCCTAGATAGACACACCGCGCGATCCGGCGCTCACGCGGTCATGATTGCGCCGAGCAAAATACCCACCATCGCACTGGCCACTATAGCCGCACCAATCCAGCGTTTACGGGGCCCCTGCCAGCGACCAAACTCGATAATCAGTAAGCGTACGCCTCCGCCGGCATGCGCGGTCAATAGAACCACCAGTCCCCACTCGGCCAACTTGAACATTGGCATATCTGTCCAGCGCAGAAAACCTTCGAGTGCGGCAGCGCCTTGTAGGCTCGTGCCCAACGCCCAAAAATGCAGCGGCAGAAAGAGCGCGAGTGCAATCCCGGAGACACGATGGACGATAAACGCAACGTAGCCCACGTTGCCGCGCGCGCGCCAGTCGTTGCGCCGCATGCTGGATGGACTAACCGGCATAAACACCCCACACCGCCCGCAAACCAGTCGCTCCGAGCAATATGGCGACGGCGGCGAGCGTCACGTGCAACGAGCGACCGCGCCAGTTGAGCCATTCCTCGGCGATGCGTGCCAAACCAATCGGCGCGTGCACCACCACGCTCAACACGAAGACCACATAAAAGAGCGCGAATGCGCTGTTGCCGCGCGTGCGCGCCAAAATCTCTGTCGCTGAGAGCCCGCCGCGCATCGCGTACAAGATTGTGACTAGATGCACAAGCACGCACAGCGCAAGCACCATCGCGCTGATGCGCTGCGCATACCAAAGTTTTGCTTGGGTGGATGCTCTCAATCGAGTTCTCCACGAATGGCGGCGCGTGCTGCCATGCGCTTGAGTCCACTGATGCCTGCGGTCGGCTCAATGCCCTTGGGGCAGCGCTCGGAGCAAGTGGTGTGCGTGTGGCAGGCGTGGCACCCCGCATCACCTGCGACCGCTCTAAGCCTTTCATTTTGCGCCGTATCGCGCACATCGTTGGCGAGAGTCCACGCGCGATTGAGCGCGGCAGGCCCGAGATAGTCTGGTCGCCACGTAACCGTGTCACAAGATGCGTAGCAAACGCCGCAGCCGATGCACTCAATCGCCGCGTCCACCTTTTTGCGTTCGGGTGAGGAGGGCTTGATGTCGCTGAAGTCGTCGCGACGATTTGAGTCGCCTTTGAACTGCCCCTTCGCCGCCGCCCACTTGTCGAAGAACGCCGACATGTCTGTGGTCAGGTCTTTGATGATCGGAAGATTTGAGAGCGGCGCCAATTCCAGCGTGTCGCCAATTACGACTTTGGATACGTGGGTGCGGCAGGTCCAGCGCGCGACGCCATTGACCGACATCGCGCAGGAGCCGCACATGCCAACGCGGCAAGAGAAGCGATAACTCAAAGTCGGGTCTATCGAGCGCTGCACGTAGGTCACCACGTCTAGCACCGTTTGGCTGTCGCGGCGCGGGACCTCGTAGGCCACCAACTCGCCGCTCGCGCCGCCCCGCCAAATCTTTACGCTAAGCGGAGCGCTCATCGTGTTGCTCGCTTTGCCTGTTCGCGGGCACGCGCAAGCATTGACGGCTTAGAGGATCGGAGCACTGTGCATTTCATACGCTGATTATGGGTGAAGCAAAGGCGTGGGAAAAGCGAAAAATTCTAATTCTGAGGTAAATAATTACTTTACCTTTACCCGGCTATTAGAAAAACTTACTGTAGATTAACGACTTCGCCGTCAATAGAAAAGTGAGCCGTCCCGCATGCCCTCGATACGCGTGTTAAAGACGTTTCTGAAGGTCGTCGAGCGCGGCAGTTTTGCCGCAGCGGGGGCTGAGATTGGGCTTACCGCCGCGGCGGTCGGACTGCAAATTCGCACGTTGGAGGAGGATTTGGGTCGGGCGTTGTTCGATCGCGCCGGTCGTTCCATCGTGCTAAATACGGCCGGTCGCAACGCGGTGCCGGAAACCATCGAATTGGTTCGTCGCTACGAGTCGCTCGCGACGCCCGACGCCGACGGGCTCGCGGGGACCGTGGTAATGGGCGCGCTAGTGTCGGCGTTGATGGGGGCGTTTTCGGGAGCGCTTTGGCAACTCAAGCGGGATCATCCGCTGCTGGAAGTGAAACTCTTTGCGGGGTTGTCCGCAGACTTCGCACCGCGCGTAGAAAACGGCGAGCTTGATGCGGCGGTCACCACGCACTCGCCGCGACCATTGTCCGCGTCACTGCGATGGACTCCGCTGTACAGCGAACCGATGGTACTGATCGTGCCACGTCGGCCGCACTTCAAGTTAGCCAGCGATCCGCTCGATATTTTGCGAACCGCGCCTTTCTTGCGCTTTGATCGAAGCACGTGGACAGGGGATCTGGTGGCTGAAGTGCTGGCAAATGCGCGGGTGACGGTGGTGGAAGGGCTGGAGGTCAACTCGGTCGAAACCATCGTGGCGCTGGTGCGTCAGGGCTATGGCGTGGCAATCGTGCCCAAGCTCGACAACGTAGCATGGGCGCGCGACGCCGACCTGCAAGTGATCTCCGTTCCGGGCAACCGAACCATGCGTCGCGTCGGGCTCCTAGAGCGCGCGCAGCACTCGCGAATGCAGTTCACAGGCGCAATAAAAGCGCACTTCAGTGCACGCGCCAAGGTAGCGGCAGCAACCACACCGGAGCGGACTCGCTAGTGCTCTAGCCCCTCACCGATGGGCTTGCTGGTCGCGAGCCACATAATTTTCACTCGAACGCTGCACAGCACGTCGGAATCGAGGGCGAGATTACGTCTGTCTCGTTACCCTTTGCTTTTTTCTTGTTGGAGAGCCACGTGCCCAATTTCTCAGTTCAATCGAATGGTTCAGGTTCGCTCCAAATGGGTAGCAACGGACCACGCGTTTCGGCGCTGCAATCGAAACTCAACAGCACCCTGGTGCCGTCGCCCAACTTAAAAGTTGACGGTATCTTTGGCATGAAGACGGCGCAGGCGGTGCGCGCGTTTCAGCAGCGGCGCGGTTTGGTGGTTGACGGCATCGTCGGCCCGAAAACGGCAGCGGCGCTCGGATTGGGCGCCTCACCGGGCGGCGGGCCTAACCCTGTCCCTGGCGGTGGTGGCGGTGGTGGTGGTGGATTTCCGGTCCCACCCGGCGTAACGCCGCCGCAGCCCGGTGGCAACTCGCCGCCGGGGTTCGTCGATTTGTCTGCGTTCAACGTGGTGATTGAAGCGATCATTTCGGGGTTTCAGCGAGTGGCTGCACAACTGCTCTCGTGGATTGATTCGGACTACGTGCCGCAAATCGTCTACGACCGCGTGGCGGGTCCGATCAACGGCGCGGTCAACAACGTCGCCTCGCGTCTGCGCGGCATTACGCGAAACGCGGTCGCAGCGGGGCAAGATCCGGCGGGATATGTGACTGACCGGATTCGCGAGATTCTGGCCAACGGCGTGAACAATTTAGTCAATGCGACACAACCGTTGGTGGGCTTGCCCATCATCGGTGGCGTCGCGATGCGCTATCAGGCTGTCTTGCGCAGTTTGCTTTCGCAGGCTGATTCGGTACTTAACGCCTTGCGCGCGGGTGGGCACGCCGCGCAGGGCGTCGCCACGCGCATCGCGGCGGTGTTCGATTCCATCGTGCGGCAGTTGAGCTAGCAGCG
>DAINAJ010000132.1:6430-8318 GCA_036733505.1 Casimicrobium sp. | reverse complement strand
ACATGTCCAGCTTCGCCATCGTAACCGCGGTTTCCGTGACCGCACTTATCGCCGCTGCGCTCGGGTGGGCATTGCTCGCACGTTGGCGAAAAAATCTACACGCGATGCTCTCGCGCGTCGCAGAGGCTGGTGAGAGCGGCGACGAGTTTGCTTTGCGCAAAGCGCTCGACGAATTGCCGTTTTCTCTGAGCCCAATCCGCACTCACCTTGTGCGTGCGTCAGGCATTCGCAATGCGCGGGAAACGCAGCTCGCCAAATCTGCCGACGATCTTCACCGCACACTTGGCGCAGCGCTTGACGCCGTCGTCACCATAGACGGCATGGGTCGTATCCGTTACTTCTCGCCGTCCGCAGAACATATTTTCGGCGTGAGCGCGAAGCGCGTGGTTGGAATGGAAATGGCGAAGATCATCGTGCCGCCGCGCTTTCGTGCAGCACATGAAGCAGGAATGGATCGCTTTTTGGCCACGGCAAAGTCGCAGATCATCGGTAAGCGCTTGCAACTTGTTGCGCAGCGCGCCGACGGCACAGAATTTCCGGTCGAGCTCTCAATCAACCAAAGCGGGCGCGATGATCAAGTGCGTTTCACCGCATTCCTGCGTGACATTTCCGAGCAGCGGCGAGCAGAGAGCGCGCTGGCCAGCGCCAAACTTGAAGCAGAACGAGCTGAGGAGCGGCTGCGCACAGCAATCGAAGCGCTCGAAGATGGCTTTGTCATTTACGACGCCGAGGATCGCCTAGTTTTGTGCAACGAGCGCTATCGCGCCATCTACGCATTGACCGCTGACGTGCTGGTGCCGGGCACAACGTTTGAGACGATCATCACCGAGGGCGTTCGCCGAGGACAATATGCCGAAGCGAAGGGGCGAGAAGCCGCTTGGATTGCGGAACGCCTCGCCGCGCACCGCGCGGCCAATACCGCTATTGAGCAACACCTTGCCGACGGCCGTTGGTTGCGCATCGCCGAGCGGCGGACCGTCGACGGTGGCACGGTGGGATTTCGTGTCGACATCACCGAGCTCAAGAAAGCTCAGCAAGCCGCTGAGGATGCCAGTCGGAGCAAGAGCGAGTTTCTAGCCAACATGAGCCATGAAATTCGCACGCCGCTCAACGGCATGATTGGCATGACGGAGTTGCTGCAAGAAACAGACTTAACTCATCAGCAACGCGAATTCGTGCAACTCGCCAATAGCTCAGCGCTCGCGCTACTTGACGTCGCCAACGATGTCCTTGATTTCTCCAAGATCGAAGCCGGTCGCTTCGAGTTTGAACGGGTTTCTTTCAATCTCGAAGCGACGCTCGACGACATGCTGCGCACACTCGCGCATCGCGCCGAACGCAAAGCCCTGACGTTCACCGTCGACTACGACGGCAACCAGGCGGCGAACCTCATAGGCGATCCGACCCGCTTGCGACAGATTGTGTTGAATCTCGCGTCCAATGCCATTAAGTTCACGCACGAAGGTTTCGTTGCCGTGAAATTCTCGATTTCTGAAGACGTCACCGTGAGCGAGGTGCGATGGTTGCGTGGAGAAGTCGCGGACACGGGAGTAGGGATACCGCCCGAGCGAGTGGGGAAAATCTTCGACGCGTTCGTGCAGGCCGATGCGTCTGTGTCGCGCAAATACGGCGGCACTGGCCTAGGATTGGCAATCACCAGTCGGCTCGTCAAAACACTTGGCGGAGAGCTCGCCGTCGAGAGTAAGCCAGACGCCGGTACGAAATTTACCTTCAAAATTCCGTTCGGCGTGACGAGTGTTACGCCCTCGCCCGTGGTGCCGCCCACGTCCGACGAGATTGTGGTGAGGCTCGACGCCATGCGCATCCTCGTGGTGGAAGATAATGAAATCAATCAAGCGCTCATACTTCGCTTGTTGCAACGACGCGG
>DAINAJ010000132.1:3716-6330 GCA_036733505.1 Casimicrobium sp. | reverse complement strand
TTGGTGGCCGCCATCGTGTCGGTGACTGCGGACGCGCAGCCTCGAGATGACCACTGTCCGACTCAGGCAACGCCCGCTAGTGGAAGCGACGCACGGTTCGCTTCTGGGTTAGATGCGTTAGATGGAGACGACGAACTATTTCGTGCTGCAGCTAGCAAGTTTCTAGCGCACGTGCCCCGCTTGGTGCAGTCCTTACTGGAGGCGCGAGAGGAAAAAAACTTCGCCGCAGCATCGGCGATCGCCCACCAGTTGAAAAGTATCTGGTACCTTTTCGCAGTTGAAGATCAACGCGATTTAGCGTCGAAGCTGGATGCGGCGGCGCGAAGCGAGCGCAGTAACACTTGGCAGCTGTCCGCTCTACTCGTGACCGCTCTGGACGAGGTGCGCCATGATTTGCAAAAATTTCTATCCGAATGAGGGAGCGTATCCGCTTTGAATGAGTCTTCACCCGGTGCCGCACGTGTCCTTCTCGTCGAAGATGACGAAATTTTCGCGTTGCTGCTGCAACGTACGTTCATCAAGGGCGGCTACGAGGTTAAGGCGATGCACGATGCGCCAGGTGTGACCGCGCTCGTTCGCAGCGAAAACTTTGACGCGCTGATCATCGATGGCAATCTGCCAACTGGTGATGGTTTTGAGCTTTGTCGTCAGCTTCGCCCCCATTTCACCGGCATCATCATGCTGCTCACCGGGCGTGACGACGACTTGGACGAACTCATGGGTCTCGAGCTTGGCGCGGATGATTACATTCGCAAACCGGCAGAACCTCGCTTAGTGCTCGCGCGCCTGAAAGCGCATTTGCGACGCCAGCAAAGGGCATCAGACGCGGCCCAACCGCCAGCGATAACCTTCGGGGAGATCGAGATCGACATCGACAGGCGCGAAGTGAAACGCGCCGGCTCACTCTTAGTGTTGACTGACGCCGAGTTCGATTTGCTCGTCGCGCTCACATCGCGCGCAGGAGAAATCGTAGATCGCGACACGCTTTTTCAGGGCGCTCGCGGCGTGGAATACGATGGACTAGATCGTTCGATAGACATGCGCGTTTCGCGACTGCGTAAGCTTCTCGGCGACGATCCGACGCAGCCGCGCATCATTAAGACCGTTCGTGGACGCGGCTACTTGTTTGTGCGCTAACGACATCACTTCGTGTCATCGGCGAATAAAACGATGCCGTGACAATCCGTGACAAACGCTGACCATCGCGCTACATACATTGCACTCGATAGCGGGAAAAATTCATTTCATCGGATGCGCACTTGATGACACATCAAGGCTGCGCAAGCGACATGAAAACCCAAATCACTATCAAGGAAAATTGTATGAAATCGTCACGTATCCTCATCGCCGCGGTTATCGCCGCAGCCGCCACTTCCGCCTTCGCCGCTGATCAAGCCGACGTTCGCGTCACCGCATCGGTCCTGAACAACTGCAAAATCATCAGCACCAAAGACATCAACTTCGGCTCCCTTGACCCGGCTGCCGCCACAGACCGTTCGGCCAATGGCGCTGTGTCGTTCGTATGTACTAAAAACGTTGACTATGCACTGTCCGCCGACCAGGGCGCGAACTTTGACGGCGCATCGAAGCGCCGCCAAATGAAAGGTGGCGACGCCGATTTTCTTCCGTACGCATTGGAAAAAGACACGTTCGCGGGCAAGGGCTCTGGCTTTAGCACGCCGCTCAACATTACGTTGACCGCCAACGTGGCCGGCAACGACTACAAAGACCTGCCAGCTGCCAATTACGCCGACCTGCTCCGCGTAACGCTCACTCCGTAATCGGCATTTCTCACGGGGCGGCGAGGCAAAGCGCCCGCCGTCTCGTGCTCGACAAGTCCTTCTCAACTCAACATTTCATTGCTGACCATGAACTCTGCCCGCGCCATTTTCACTGCCATCGCTGCTGCTTTTATCGCACTGCACACCGCACCAACTGATGCGGCCAACTTCGGCGTGAGCCCGCTAAGCGTCGACTTAACGACCCAGCAACGCTCCGCAGTGATCACGGTGAGCAATGACGACACAAAAGTCATTCAACTCAAAGTCCATGCTGTTCGCTGGACACAAAACGCGAAAGGTGAGGATCAATATCAACCGACAGAGGACTTGGTCTTCTTCCCGAAACGCCTCGAGATCAAACCGGGTGAACAACGCATCATTCGTACGGGACTGCCTGCGGCGCCGCTGACCGGAGATGAACGCGCCTATCGTCTGTACGTAGAAGAACTGCCACCGGTTGACTTACCCACCGATGGCCAAACAAAGTTGTCGGTGTTACTGTCGTTCGCGTTGCCCGTTTTTGTAGCACCTGCTGCGTCAAGTTCGAAATTAGACGTCAAATCTGCCGAGCTCCTGAGCGACGGAACGCTTTCCATGCAACTGGCGAATGTCGGAGCAACGCGCGCTCGAATCTCGCGTGTCACGTCAGCAGACGGAACGCTCACCTCCGACTCGGTTTCGTCGCGCTACCTTTTCCCCACGGTCGCGAAAACGGTCGTCGCACGACTCGGTGCCGAGGCCTGCAAACAAATGCCAAAGAACCTAAAGTTGGAGCTGGACAATCAGCTTGTCAACGTGGCCATTAGTCGCAACGCTTGCGCCTCGTAGGGCTT
>DAINAJ010000132.1:0-3616 GCA_036733505.1 Casimicrobium sp. | reverse complement strand
CGAAGCGAATTGGTTTGCGAGAAATGTACTTTCACTCAGCACACGTGGCCGCGTCGTGACGTCGACGCTGGACGGTCTGCACGGATGGCTCAATTATTCGCTCGCGATGCAGGCTGCGAGTGCCGTTCGACCCAGCGGTGCGATCGAAACCAGTGCGGTCATTTCTCACGGCGCGTGGACAGTTCGGAGCGATCAGAACGCGGCGTTCCGAGAGTCCGGCAACACATTCAACCGAACACTCTCAAGTCTTGCGTACGACGACGCCGCACGCCTCACACGCCTCTCATTCGGCGACCTTACGGCCGCGGCGGGAGTGGGCACGACGGCGTCAAGGTCGTTCGGTATTCAGTGGGCGCGACACTTTGAATTCGATCCTGCTGTAGCGACACAACCGACATTCAATTGGTCCGGCCAAGTGCGCACCCCCTCGACGGTGGATGTGTTTGTCGACGGCATACGCGCAAAAACTTTCACCGTGGCGCCGGGGCCCTTTGATTTGCGGGACCTTGCGTATTTCAGTGGTCTGCGTAACGTCGAAGTTCTAATTCGTGATCGCGCCGGGGTCGAAACTCGGATCCAAGTTCCGTATTACTTTGCGAGCGAGTTGCTGGCTGAAGGCAAAGACAGTTTTGATGTTTCCGGCGGTGTCGCGGACACGAACCAAGGGGCGCGCCCGTGGGTATTTTCCGGAAGCTACAAAAGAGGGTTGAACGACAACGTTACGCTCGGCGTGGGCGCGGAAGCAAAGGCTTCTTATCAGTCTGTGCGCGTCGATCTCGCTGGTCGCCACGAGTCGCTAGGTACGATCTTCGCCACGGCCGCGGCAAGCAAATCTCGCGGCGGCTCCCTACTGTCGGCAGCGACACTTGCCCACAGCTGGAGCAGCGGACGCATTTCGACACAGTTCAGTGGCGCATGGCAACAACGCGGCTTCGGAGTAGACCCAGATGCACGCTCCGTCACGCGAGAAATGTCGCAACGACTTACTGCAAGCGCCAGTTTTTCCTTTGATCAACAGCGCAGCGCTTCCGTCAATTTTTCGCGCGTAGTGTTCGCCTCTGGCGCGCCAGAGCACCTCCTCTCGCTGCGCGTTGCGCAAGGCTGGGGACGCGGCATGAACGCTTGGGCATCAATTTCGCAGGTTCATCAGAACTTGGCGCGCGCCACGGCAATCGCCATTGGAGTGTCGTTTCCGTTGGGGCAGAACTGGTCGCTGTCGAGTGGCTATTCAAAGCAAACGGGGGAAGCGGCGGTCACTTCGCTGCGCGCGTCGCGGAGCAATTCTGGCAATGGTGGCGACTCAAGCGACGTTTTTGATGGGTGGGCGGACGTACGGTTGGCAGCAGAACATCGCGGCGATTCGACGACACTAGATGGCTTTGTGCAGCGCCCCTTGCCGCTCGGCGTAGCCACGGTGTCGGCGCGCGCCGAGCAGCGAGGCGCCCTAAGCGACGCGTCCGGCGAGTTGAGATTCTCGGGCGCGCTAGCATGGGCGGATCGGCAATTCTGGATGTCGCCGCAGATTGCACAAGCGTTTGCGATTGTTGATGCGGCCGGCGTTGAGGGCGTACGCGTGACGCATAACAACCAGTTGATCGGCCGCACCAATTCCAATGGCAGACTATTGCTGCCTAGCCTTGCCGCCTACACAGCGAATCAAGTGCGCATTGATGATCGTGACATTCCCATGGAAATCGAACTGTCCGCCGTGCAGCAGGACGTCGCGCCGCGGATGAACGCGGGAACAATCGCCAAATTTACGGGCAAGCGCGTGTCTGCCGTTGCGGGGGTATTGCAATTCGTGCCCGGCACGACCGCCGAAACCGTCATGCTCGCCGCCGCGCAGGTCACCGCGACCAACGGTGCTGCCACGATCACTTCAAGCACCGATGGCGACGGCGGCTTTTACTTAGAGAACTTGGCGCCGGGCCAGTGGACGGTTGCAGTGCTCGGACGCAAGGCGCGCTGCAATGCAAACATCACAATTCCTAGCAACAGCCCCTCATTTCTTGATCTAGGTCGGATACCATGCCTCCAATCCTAACGCGTCTCCTGCCGGGCGAATCCCGCGCACATGCCGGGGTGACGCGCACCATGAGCGCGTTGCTCTGTACGCTTTTCGCAGTAATTCTTTGCGACGCGCAAGCGCAAGTCGGAGGTTGCTCGGTAACCACCCTCCCGCTGTCCTTTGGAAGTTACGACGTCAGCTCAGTCGCGCCATTGGTCACGTCGAGCAAAATTGAAGTGCGCTGCGCGACGCCCACCACATTGTCGATCGGAATCGACGGAGGAAATGGTGCCCCAGCGTCAGGCAGCAGTCGGGCACTCCGACACATCAACCACAATGACGTCCTGCTCTACAACGTTTACCAGGACGCCAGTCTCTCGCTGGAGTGGGGCACCGGGATGACGAGCGCTGGGCGAGCGCTCAGGGTAACCAACGCGCAAACGATATTTGCATACGGCGCGTTGCCGGCAGGCCAGGACGTGCGCTTTGGTGAGTATCGCGACGCGCTCTCTATTGTGGTGATGCCATGATTCTTGATCTGCGAATTCGCGCGTTTTTGCTGTGCGCCGTACTTGTCTGCCTGTGCTACTCATCAAACACATTGGCACAGGAGCGCTTGGCCGGTCTGGACGTGAGCGCGTCCGTGACCGTGCGTTGTAAAGTCGAATCGCGCGGCGATATTGCGTTCGGCGCGCTCGATCCAGCCCAACCGGTAAACACGTTTGCGGCTACAGAGGCTCGCGTCTCCTGCACGCGCGGCGCTGTCTATCGCATAGCCGTCGATAACGGACGTAATTTCACTGCCGTCCGCGGTACGCGGCAGATGCTCTCGGAGCGCGGCGAAGCGTTACCCTATGCGTTAACAATCGAGAACAGCGGTGGCCTCGGTAACGGGTGGTTTCAGCCCTCTGTGACACGGCTGGTCGCAAACGTGAGGGGCAATGATTACGTCGACCTACCCGGCGGCCACTACCAAGACGTGGTGCGCATTTCGGTCGAGTACTAACGAGCGTTTGCCGCCGCACACTGGCGGCGCAGCGCTACCGTCATTCCCGAACCCTTCGCTGTTATCCTTTTAGGATGCATTACTCCGGCAAACCTGCGGTCTTTGAGGATTGCGCGATTCACGGCGCGGCCTCTGGCGCCGAGCTTTTCATCGTAGAGGGTGATTCGGCGTCTGGTGCGGTCGCCACCGTACGCGACGCCACGCACCAGGCTGTGTTGCCTATGCAAGGCAAGCCGCTCAACGCGCTCAAGGCCAGCGGCGCGCGGGTAGTGGAGTATCCGCTGTTCAAGCAACTCTCCGACGCACTGGGCGTTGCACCAAACGACATCGAATCGGGCGAAGTGGGTGACATTTCCGGGCGCAATTTCGAGCGCGTGATGCTCTTGTTCGACCCCGACGCCGACGGCATTCACTCGGGCGTGCTGATGCTGATGTATTTCTATCGCTGGATGCGGCCACTGCTTGCCGCTGGCGCGGTGTGGATGGTACGGCCACCGCTGTACGTGGTCACGGTCGCAGATAACCAAAAATCGTTTCACGCTTACTCACCGGACCACGCCGCGCGCATCCTCGCCGAACTCAAACGACGAGGCCACACCAAC
>DAINAJ010000131.1:0-8321 GCA_036733505.1 Casimicrobium sp. | reverse complement strand
CGCGCAAAGGCTGGGACTGGCTGCCCGCAATCGCATGGCCCTGGCGTGTCGCAGCGCTCGCCGGCATGTCGCTCGCGATCATTCTGTCGCCGGGTAAGACCCAAGCGTTTATTTACTTCCAGTTCTAGAAGCGAGAGAAAATGCGCACGCACTGGATACTGACTTGGCTCCTCGCAATGCTAATCACACTGAGTGGATGGGTCGCCTTTGAGTGGTATTGGCGCGGACAAGGCTATGCGCCAACGGTCATGGATAGTCTTGATTTGTGGGCGCAGCATCGCGCGCGCGCAGTGAAATCAGCGCCTCCGCAGCGCGTAGCCCTACTCGGTGCATCACGTATTCAATATGGCATCTCACCCGCCGTATTTCGTGACGAAACACATGCGTTGGGCTTGAAGGTAGACCCGGTAATGCTGGCCGTAAACGGTCACTATCCACTCGCGGCGCTCCGAGATCTTTCGGAAGACAAACAGTTTGTCGGCGTCGCCATCGTTGGTATTGATGCTCGCGGCATGGATCGGCGGGTGTGGGACATGCAGCGAAAGTATGTGCAGCACTATCACCACGAATGGAGCCCTTCGCGTGAGTTACACCGACGCCTTCTTACCCAAGTGCAAACGGTTTCGCTTGCCGAGCGCCCCGACTTTGCGCTGATCACGTTAATCAAGCGAGAGCTCGACGGCTATGGTCCGCCACACAAAGAGTACGTCACGTTGGAGCGTGATCGCTCGGGCGGCACTGATTACACGAAGAGCAATTTGCCGTTGATTCGCGCGGCACGCATTAACGAGCATCGCACTTACTACCCGGCCAATCCGCCCCCGTCACCGGAATTGTGGCTCCACGAAATGCGCGAGGTAGTGCGCTGGGTTGAACGTATCAATGCGCGCGGCGGCAAGGTCGTCTTTTATCGCGAGCCGGTCTCTGATGAGCACTTCGACTTAGATGAGAAAAATTTTCCGCGCCCACTCTACTGGGACAAACTCGTCTCCGTCATGCCAGCAACGATGATTGATTTTCGTGACTATCCTTCGCTTCGCATCGACACGCCCGACACGTCGCACATCGACATTCACGACATAGATCGGCACACACGCGCGCTAGTGCGTGTGCTGCGACAACAAGGCGTTTTCGGACGGCTTGCTTAGGAGACGAGCGCCGCGGGAATCAATGCGGCGCCCTCACTTAGCGCCGCTTCAACCTTCGCGCGACCAGAGGCGATCACAAACACGCCGTCTATCGTTCGAATCGTGACTACGCCTTCGTTTGATGTGTTCGATACATCAGCAATCGGCGCATCGAGCAAGCGCTTTGGACTCATCCAGCACTGCGCTGTAGGCCGACCGGCACGCTTCGCGTGAAACGCCTGCTCAATAGTTTGAGCCACTATGTCGGGGGACGCGTACGATGTGTCTACGACCAAGTCGTAGTTGCGGTAATCGCGCATCTCGATGCCGTAGAGGGCGCGAAAGCGCGCTACTTCCAATTTTGCGCGCGTCAAGTTATTTTCTAGCGCGTTTTGTAGCGAACTGTGATGCTCGTCCGCGCGCGAGGCATCGAAAACGCGAGACGCCCCCACAAGTGCATCCACCGACAAGAACACTTTGTACGCGTCGGGAATGAAATGCCATGCGAGGCGGGAATCAACGATGATGTGCTCGGTCGTTTTGCCCAGCATTTTGGTGTGCGAATCGATTCGGTCGTCCACGCTTCGATCTTTGGCCGAAAGCTCATTGAGCTGCAACGTCGTCAGTCCCATGCTCGCCGCGATTTCGCGCTGAATACCGCCCGCGGATATGAGTTTGAACGAGAGTGCGGCGGCAAGGATGCGCCCGACGGAGGACTTGCCACCACCAATGTCTCCCGAAAGCGTGACGATGTCTTTCACTGTTGCGCGCAAAAAAGAGTAAACAGTGATTTTAGAGGCCGAGTGCCTGAAGCTCGACCAAGCTCCGCTACTTGCCGATGCAAAAGCGGCTGAAAATTTCGCCCAACAAATCGTCGGCCGTGAATTCGCCCGTGATCTCGCCAAGCGCTTCATGCGCGAGCCGCAGTTCCTCAGCGAACAATTCCAGCGCAACATGATCAAGATGACCTGCCGCAGCATCGATGTGCGCAAGCGTCGCGCGAAGCGCAGTGACATGGCGTTCGCGTGCCATGAAACCACCTTCCTCCCGGTAGTTGAATCCGACAGCGTCGGCAATGGCATCGGTGAGTAGCGCTACGCCATCCACAGTTTTCGCGGAAAGCCACACGCCACTATCGTCCACTCGTGCGCTTTCTCTCGACAGGTCAATTTTGTTGCGTACGATGATGCGGGGCAACGCTTCCGGCAACTCCGCCAGTAGCTCGTTCGGCACATCCTGCGTTGATTCAACAATTACCAGCGCTAGGTCAGCATCGCGAATCGCGGTGCGCGTGCGCTCGATTCCGATGGCCTCAACCGCGTCGGTCGTCTCGCGAAGACCCGCCGTATCAACGATCTCTACAGGAAGTCCTTTAACGCTGATTCGACTTTTCACGGTATCGCGCGTTGTACCCGCAACGGGCGTCACAATGGCGATGTCATCGCCTGCGAGTGCGTTGAGGAGGCTCGATTTGCCAACGTTCGGTTTGCCAGCGAGCACCACACGAATGCCGTCGTGTAGCAGTTGGCCGCGCCCCGCTTCCGCTATGACGTGTTGCAGTGCTATGCGGGTTTCGCCGAGCTGTTCGCGGGCGCGTTCAGCTTCGATAAATTCAACGTCTTCTTCGGGGAAATCAAGCGTTGCCTCAACAAACATACGCAAGCGGATGATCGTGTCTTGCAGCGTTCTGATGCGCGTGGAAAACTCGCCGGTAAGAGAGCGCACCGCCGCGCGTGCCGCGCTTTCAGTCGCGGCGTCGATGACGTCGGCGACGGCCTCTGCTTGGGCTAGGTCAAGTTTGCCGTTGAGAAAGGCGCGCTTAGTAAATTCGCCGGGCTCCGCATGGCGGGCTCCGAGTTCAACGCAGCGACGCACCAACGCTTGGAGCACCATCGGCGAGCCGTGCGCGTGTAACTCCAACACGTCTTCGCCAGTGAACGACGCGGGCGACACGAAGTAGAGCGCGATGCCGTCGTCAATCGTACGATTGGCAGCGTCAAGAAAACGAGTGTGTTGCGCGAACCGCGGCGGAAGTGATCTACCGCACAGCGTTCGCGAAAATTCTGCTAAATCTTTGCCAGACACGCGCACCATGCCGACACCGCCGCGTCCGGGTGGTGTGGCGATAGCGACGATGGTGTCGGGATGAGTCATGTCACGTCAATCCGCAATGATCCATCGTGCAACCTCGATTTCGCTTCACTGCATCGAGGCTACGGTCGGGCATGTACGCGTTAGCGTTTGCCTGCGGCGACCACCGCTGCTTGCTCGCGCTCCAACATTTTGTTGATCTGCCACTGCTGCGCGATCTGCAGAATGTTTGACACCGTCCAGTACAGCACAAGGCCCGCCGGAAAGAAGAAGAACATCGCAGCAAACGCGACCGGCATGTACTGCAGGATCTTTTGCTGCATCGGGTCCATGCCCGGCGCGGGTGGCTGAATCTTAGCCTGGGCATATGCGGTCAAGCCATAAAGCACAGGCAGGATGAACCACGGATCTGGAGCCGACAGATCTTGAATCCAACCAATCCACGGCGCGTGGCGCAATTCGACAGCAGCCATCAGCACCCAGTACAGCGCAATGAAAACTGGCATCTGAATCAGAATCGGCAGACAGCCACCCAGCGGGTTGATTTTCTCTTTCTTGTAGAGCTCCATCATGGCCTGATTGAGCTTCACGCGGTCATCGGCATACTTCGCCTGAATCTCCTTAAGTTTCGGTCCGACGAGTTTCATCTTGCCCATGCTGCGACCTGCAGCGGCATTGAGCGGATAGAACACCGCCTTGATGAGAATCGTGAGCAGGATAATCGCCCAACCCCAATTGCTGACGAAGCTGTGGAACCACTTCAGTAGCCAAAACATCGGTGCGGCGACAAAGTTGAACATGCCGTAGTCGACAACAAGCTCAAGTCCTGGGGCCGCCGTTTTCAAACTGTCTTGCTCTTGCGGGCCCATGTAAAGCGGCGCGCTGACTTTTGCCGTTGCACCGGGCGCGATGTCACCCACAGCCATCTTCAATCCGGCGCGATAAATATCGCCGTCCTCTTTGGTCATGTAGTTCTCGCGTTTCGCGCCCGCTTTTGGCAGCCACGCGTTCACGAAATAGTGCTCAACCATGCCGATCCAACCATCGCTGGTGTTGGCTACGAACAAATTCTTTTTGCTCTTTTCGAGATCTTTGTAGTCGATCTTTTTGTATTTTTCTTGCTCGTTGTAAACGATTGGGCCGTGGAAGATACCGACCATACCGTTTTCGGTGCCTGTGACTTTCGAGTCACGATGCAAGTGGAAATAAGCCGAGGGGCTTAGCGCCGCAGCGCCGCCGTTAGTGATGTCGTAAGCGACATCCACGATGTAGCTACCGCGTTTGAAGGTGTAAATCAAATCCGATTTGCCACCCGAAGCATTCGGCGCGGACAAGCGCACCTCTAGCGTGGCCGCACTGCCCATGTCGGTGTTGGCTGATACTTTGCTGTAGGTCGTGGTGTGGTTCGGGAGACCAGCGCCAATCAGGCCCGATTGCGCAATGTGCGTGCGATCTTTGTTTTTCATCAGCACGTAGTACGGCTTTGACTTGTCAGCCGCATCTTTGTGCTCGTTCAACGCGACTTCTTCAATCACGCCACCGACCGTATTGATCTTCGCTGTGAAGAGATCAGTCTTGACCGTCAGCAACTCACCGACTGGCGCAGTCGCAGGCGCCGCCGGTGTACCGGGAACCGCAGCCGCAACCGGCACACTGGTACCAGCGGCGACTGGAGCGGCAGGTACATCGCCTTTTTTCTCAGCTGGCGCCGTGACGGGCGCTACCGGCTTAGGCGGCGGGGCGTTTTCTTTTTGCCAAGCCTGAAACAGGAACACGCCGGACATTGAAAAGATGACGAATAAAACGAGACGCTGGAAGTCCATGGTGGGCTTTCAGTTAGAGGTTAGAAGAAACGGGACGCGCCGCAGACGATTGCGTAGTCTGCGCGGCGCTTTTTTCTGGAACAGGATCGTAGCCGCCAGCATGCCATGGGTGGCATTTGGCGAGGCGCTTCGCACCCATAGCTGCGCCGCGAATCACGCCGTAAGAACCAATGGCCTCAGCAGTGTATTCGGAGCAGCTCGGAAAAAATCGGCAGCGCTGTCCGAGCATCGGACGAATGCCGTATTGATACGCCTTTATCAAGCCAAGCGCGACCGTGCTAGCCGGGTTGGCGCGCTCAGCCTTGGCGCGCGAACTGTGGCCGTTCACGCGTTCACCTTTGTAGATGGAGCTTGCGGAGTTTGCACAGGCGCGACATTGCTCGGGTTGCTTGCGGCATTCGCGCCGCGAGACGTGGCGAATTTGGAAACTTCACGATCAAGCGCGCCCGTCCATTCAGCAATCACAGCTGGGACATCTTTGGGCTTTATCGCGGTACTCAAGCGAACCACGTATTGCATATCAGGCAATACGGCCTGACGCAGACGAAACTGTTCGCGAATCCGACGCTTGACGGCATTGCGCAGCACGGAAGTACGCGCGTTTTTCTTGCCGATCATCATCCCGAGGCGGGGGCGCGCGGGGCGCTGGGCGTCGCCATCAACCGCAACAACGTCATCCGCTCGTCGATAGACCCACAGATATTGCCCACGCTGCGCTCGCGATTTCAGCGCGCGCACGAAGTCATCCGGCTCTAATAGCCGGGCAGCGCGCGGGAAACTCTCTCCCGCACAATCAGCGGGCACGACCGGCACAGCAGAAGGTGGAGGCGCAACGTGCGTGATGAGGCGCAGCGGTGGCGATTAAGCCGAGAGGACTGCGCGGCCTTTGGCGCGACGGTTACGGATAACACCGCGACCGCCTTTGGTGGCCATACGGGCGCGGAAGCCGTGGTTACGCTTGCGACGGATGACTGAAGGCTGATAGGTACGTTTCATGATGTTCTACGCTTACTTTGGTGTGTGTTCAAGAAGCTTTCCATTCGGATGTGGAATAGCCGGCTCGTTGCATGAAATTGCGAAAAAGCCTTGAATTATAGCTTTTGAACCGATGCTGTGGGTGATTTGCTTGGTTTTGCGCCAAAGCCCAATGTCAGCCCCGTCCCGACCAAAACAATCGCGCCGCCGAAAAGCATAGGCCAAGTCACTGTTTCGCCCAAAAATAGTGCACCCCAGCCTACGGCGAAGACCGGGATCAGAAACGTCACAGTGGACGCTTTTTGCCCGCCCAAGCGCGCGATAAGCCTGAAATAGAGGACTAGCGCGAAGGCGGTCGCCAACGCAGCGAGCGCTACAGCAGCAGCCCAAGCCGCCAAAGATGGTGGCTTCTCTGGCCAAAAAATGACGGTAAACGGCAACAACACGAGGGCAGAAGCCGTTTGGCTTCCGGCAGCGACCGTCATTGGTGACACGCCTGCGAGATTTTTCTTGGCGTAATGGGTTGAGAAGCCGTATGCCGCGGTTGCCACGATTCCTGCGACCACTGCCAACCCCGATCCACCCGGCTTGAAATCGACCTTTCCCCATGTCAAAACCACCATTCCGAGCATGCCAAGCGCGAGCCCCATCCATTGCGGCTTGGTCAACGTGGCGTTAAGCCAAACTAACCCGACAACCGCCGCCCAGAGAGGCGTTCCAGCGTTAATCAACGACGAGAATCCTGCCGTCAATGAAAGTGCTGCGTACGCCAGCAAAGTAAACGGAATGGCCGCATTCGTGATGCCAACAATCGCGAGCGGGCGTGCCGCAGCGCGCAATGGTGCGAGGCCGTCACGCAAGAAAACCAATGGCAACAAACACAACGCCGCGATGCCGGAGCGAAGCCCGATCAACGCAAACGGGCCAAATTCCGGCGCGCCAATGCGCATGAACAGAAACGAGGCGCCCCAGATCGCCGCGAGCAAAACAAAATCAAAAACGTCGCGACGGGTCAAAGGATGCCTTCAAGTTTGAGTAGAAAGGCCTTGTTGTGCAGCCCGCCTGCGTATCCCGTCAGCGTGCCATTTGCGCCGATCACTCGATGGCAAGGCACGATGATGCCGATGGGGTTTTTGCCATTGGCTGCTCCAACCGCTCGCACCGCTGCGGGCTGCCCCATCACCTGTGCTTGTTGTCCGTAGGTTCGCGTCTCGCCAAACGGAATTTTCGTGAGCGCAGTCCATGCGCGCTTTTGGAAGTCGGTGCCACGCGGCGCGAGTGGCACGGTGAACTCGCGTAGCTTGCCCGCAAAGTAAGCGTCGAGTTCGCGTTTGGTTTGCTCGAACACTGGCAGCGCCGAATTTCGCTGCCAATTCTTCGCGGCGGCAGGCACGTATTTGCCAGCCGTCATATGCAAATCGGTGAGCGCGTCACCCTCTGACATGAGAAGCAGTTCGCCGACGGCGGTATCGTGTAATTCGTAGTAGGTAGTCATGTCCGCATCCTTATTTTTCAGTCACTACTTCCAATTTCCGCCACGTATGCAACACCGCATAGCTTCGCCACGGCCGCCACACTTCGGCGAGGGCATCTGCCTCGCGCTGTCCCTTGACTGTGTTGGGCAATTTCATCGCGTTCAGCAGCGCCACATCCTGCGGCGGCCATGCGTCGGGCCACGCGAGTGCGCGCATCGCGATGTAATGGGCGGTCCACGGACCGATACCTTTGATCGCGCGTAACGCCTCAATAGTTTTTGTCGGTTCTGCGTTACCCGTGAGCGCCAACCGGCCCTCAACTACGGCAACGGCAATCGCGATCATGGCTTCCGCGCGCTGCCCCACAATGCCTAGGCGTCCAATATCGTCACGCGTTAACGTCGCGACTTTAGCGGGCAACGGGAACGCGCGCGTGAGTTCTGCAAACGGCGTTACGACGGCCTCGCCGAACGCTTCGACGAAGCGCGTTGCCAAGGTACGCGCGGCCTTCACCGTCACTTGTTGGCCAAGAATTGCGCGTAACGCCAGCTCAAATCCATCGAATGCGCCGGGCAACCTCAGACCCGGCGCGCCATCCGCTAATGCTCCGAGCGCAGATGAAATCTCTTGCGGATCTGCCGCCACATCAAATACTTGTTTCGTGCGCGACAACACGGCTTGCGTAGCCATCGCGAGCGACGCGGCGAAGCGAAGCTGCAACGCGTTTTTGACAGGCACATGGCTCACCTCCAGCCATCCACCGCGATGCGTACCCTCCGCGCGTATCACGCGGCGATACACGCCATCGGTCACCGACTCCACACCGGGCA
>DAINAJ010000130.1:0-8365 GCA_036733505.1 Casimicrobium sp. | reverse complement strand
GCAAACCCATAATCAATAATCAACGGCGCATGATCCGAGAATCGTTGCTCCAGATAGATTGACGCGCTTTTCGCGGTGGCGGCGATGCCCGGCGTGGCGATTTGGTAATCGAGCCGCCAACCGACGTTCTTGTTCCAACTATCGCCGCGATTGCTCCACCACGTGTATTGCTCTGGCCGCTGGTCGAGCGTGCGAAACACGTCGACGAAACCAATCTCGTCAAACACATGCGTGAGCCATTCGCGCTCATGCGGCAGGAAGCCTGAATTTTTCTTGTTGCTCTTGTAGTTTTTCAGATCGATTTCTTTGTGCGCGATGTTGAAATCACCGCAAATGACAATCTCTTTTCCAAGCTTTCGCAGCGCTTGCAAATGCTTGGGAAATTCACTGAGAAAGCGATCTTTGCTCGCTTGACGTTCGGGCCCCGCCGCCCCCGATGGCAAATAAAGCGAGACCACAACTAGCGGCCCTAAATCGACTTCAAGGTAGCGGCCCTCGCCGTCGAACTCGGTCACGCCGAAGCCGCGCTGCACGTTGAGAGGCTTTTGCTTCGTCCACACAGCCGTGCCTGAATAACCTTTGCGCTCGGCCGGGAAGAAATGCCCGTGGCTCTTTTTTGGGCGCAACATTTCTTCAGGAATATCTGATTCTTGCGCCTTCATTTCCTGCAAACAAAACACGTCCCAGCCGCGCAAGCCAGCCATCCAACTGGCGAGGCCTTTGTTGTGGGCGGAGCGAATGCCGTTGGCATTGAGTGTGACGATTTTCATGATGGTTTCTGTTTTGTGTGCGGGAAAACCCCGAACGCGCGAAAATAGTGGGTAATTCTGTTGTTTCTCTGGGGCGCGCGCAGCGCGTTTGAATCGCTTATGGCCGTTGCTGACACTTTCCGACAAGATTTTCTGCGTTTCGCACTTGAATGCGATGTGTTGCGCTTCGGTGAATTTAAGACGAAATCTGGGCGCTTGTCGCCGTATTTTTTTAACAGCGGCCTGTTCAACACGGGCGAATCGCTGCTGAAACTGGGCCGCTACTACGCCGATGCGGCGCTGGCTTCGGGCATCGGTTTCGACATGACCTTCGGGCCAGCCTACAAAGGCATTCCGCTTGTTTCAGCGCTGGCCATCGGACTTGCCGAAAAAGGTCACAATCTGCCGTATTCGTTCAATCGCAAAGAGGCCAAAGACCACGGCGAGGGCGGCCTGATTGTCGGCGCACCGCTGGCGGGACGAGTTTTGATTGTTGATGACGTCATCACGGCCGGCACCAGCGTACGGGAGTCGGTAGAGATTATTCGGGCGCATGGCGCAGTGCCAGCGGGTGTGCTCATCATGCTGGATCGCAAAGAACGCGGTACTGGCACACAATCTGCTGTCCAAGAGGTACAGGCTACGGCTGGCATCCCTGTCGTTGCCATTGCATCGCTGCCCGACGTGCTCGAACTGGTGAACGCGACAGCCGCGTTGGCCGAGTACAAGGAAAAGATTGAGACGTATAGAGAATCGTATGGAGTCGCTGAGTAGTCGTATGAACGTTCGTGTAGCGCGGTGGCCGCTGGCTTCACTGCTCGCGGCGGTGTGCGCGGCGTTTGGGGCGAGCCAGACCCAGGCGCAACTCTATAAGTGGACCGACGCTAACGGCAAAACGCATTACAGCGACACCGTTCCACCAGACGCC
This sequence comes from Casimicrobium sp., assembly GCA_036733505.1. Classification (GTDB taxonomy): domain Bacteria; phylum Pseudomonadota; class Gammaproteobacteria; order Burkholderiales; family Casimicrobiaceae; genus Casimicrobium. The sequence goes on along the minus strand of DAINAJ010000130.1, from coordinate 6,688 downwards.
GTTGACCGCGCGCGCAAGGAAATGCGGACCGACGGCGTAGTGAAAAACTCCATGGAGCGAGCGATGACGCCCGAGGAGAAGCGCCTGGCGGGGCTCAAAGCGGTTGAAGACGAACGAACACGAATCGCGCAGAGCGAACGAGAGCGCAAGGACAAAGCGCTGCTAGCGACGTACACCGACCTGAAAGATTTTGATCGCGTCCGAGACAGAAACCTTAGTGCTCTCGACGCAGAGATTAAGGGCCTGTCGGCAAACCCCGCAGTGCTCGCGGCTGCGACTACTTCTCCAAGTGCTGAGGCCTCGGCGTCCGGCGCAAAACCCTCTTCCGGTAAACCGGCGGCGCCCTCCGCGCCTGCGGGAGCCAAACTCACCGCCGCCCCCGGAACTGCGCCCGTTGGCGCGAAAGTGGGTGTCGCACCTGGGCCGTCGGCCGCCGAAGCGGCTCGCCTGGCCGAATCGGTGGCCAAGAAAACCCGCGAACGTGCGGAAATGGCGGCGCTCTACGAGGCCGAGCGCGGGCGCTTGGCGATGCTTCTGACCAATGAGCGCTCACGAATCACCACCGTCGTAGTTCCGGCGCCGCGACGCTAACAGCTTTTTGCCTGCATCGACTACTAGACGGACGTTTCACGCGCAAAATGACGTTACTCAACTTATAGAAAAATTAGACTGAAGCGACCGCCAGGCTGTCGTTCAAGCCTAAAAGCTGTATTCATCTGAGGTAGTCGCTATCCTCCATGTCATGAAAATAGCGTTTCACCTCGACCCCATCCAAAAACTCAAGGCCTACAAGGATTCGTCCGTCGCCATGTTGCGTGCTGCGCAAGCGCGCGGACACCAGCTTTTCGCCATTGAGCCAGGTAATGTGTTCAGTAGCCGCAACGTTGTGCAGGCTAACGCGATGCCGATTGCCGTCTCGGACGATGATCACGATTGGTACGAAATCTACGAAAAGCGCGCACAGCCGCTCACAGATTTCGACGCCATCATCGAGCGCAAAGATCCGCCGTTCGACATGGAATACGTCTATCACACGTATCTTTTTGAGCGTGCATGCGATCAAGGCGCGCGCGTATTCAATCGCCCCGGCGCGATTCGCGACAACAACGAAAAGATGGCGATCCTGAAACACCCAGACATGATCGCCGCCACGACGGTCACGCGATCTGCTGCGGTGCTGCGCGATTTCGTCGCCGAATACAAAGACGCGATTTTCAAACCACTCGACGGCATGGGCGGCAGCGGTATTTTTCATGTGCGTGAGGGCGACAAAAATCTCTCCGTCATCATCGAAATGCTCACCCAGCTTGGCACTCAGAGCATCATGGCGCAGCGTTATCTGCCAGAGATCGTCGATGGGGATAAGCGCATATTGCTGATCGCCGGCGAGGTCGTGCCGTTTGCGCTAGCGCGCATTCCGATGATCGGCGAATCGCGCGGCAACATGGCCGCAGGCGGTCGCCCGGAAGCGCGACCGCTTACGACGTCAGATCGACAAATCGCCGAAACGATGGCCAAGCGATTGTGGGCGGAAGGCTTGTTTTTGGTGGGTCTCGACGTGATCGGCAGCAAAGTTACCGAGATCAATGTCACGAGCCCCACCGGGTTTGTCGAGATCAAAGCGCAGACAGGGTTCGACGTCGCAGCGATGTTTGTGCAGAAACTAGAGTCCGTCGTCAACGCATAAACAGCACAAATTGCGGCACCGCAGCAATTTCCCTGATACCATCGTGTGCACTAAATAAGTCACAAAACTGTCACGTTTCGGCGCATGCTGTACGTTAAGTGCATCTGCGGTTCGACAGCGACGATTAGAGGGCATCAGGATGATCGGAATTCTCATCATTGCGCATGGCAACTTGGGCGACTCGCTCATTGGGTGCATGACGCATGTGCTGGGCAAAAAGCCTGACGGCATCGCCGCGATTCAAGTCGCGGGCACCGATTCGCCCCGCGAATTACTGCCCTCCGCACAACGCATGGTTGCCGCTCTTGACGAAGGCGACGGCGTGCTCATCATCACCGACATCTTCGGCGCTAGCCCGTCGAATCTAGCCTGCAAATTACTCGTCCCGGGACGCATCGAGGCCATCACCGGTGCCAACGTGCCGATGCTCGTTCGCGCGATCACCTATCGCGGACGCGGCATGGAAACCCTCCTCAAGCGCGTCGTCTCCGGCGGTTGCGAAGGCGTGTTCCACATCGCCGCAGACCCGATTCTCGGGCCGAGCGTCGCGCAATCTGCCGCCAACGAAGGCGCACCAGTTTTGGCGCGGCAATAACGGCTGACTGAGATATAACAAGGGTATGCAGAAGCGCGACATCGAAATCATCAATAAATTGGGGCTACACGCCCGAGCCTCAGCCAAACTCACGCAAACCGCAACGCGGTTCAAATGCGAGGTCAACCTTGAGCGCAATGGCCGTCGTGTGAACGCCAAAAGCATCATGGGCGTCATGATGCTCGCCGCCGGCAAAGGCAGCACCATACAGATCGAAACCGATGGCGAAGACGAAGCCGATGCGATGAACGATTTAGTAACGTTGATTAACGATAAATTTGGCGAAGGCGAATAGCCTGCGTCACTGCGTAGCCGTTGTGGCGGCGTGACTTACCCCGGCGCTTGGCGGACGCACAGTCTTGCTAGCATTGACGCCGTGAACTCCGCCGTCGACCCTTCCCGCAAAATTTCATTTGTCATGCACGGCGTCGCCGCCGCGCCGGGCATTGCGATCGCGCAGGCGCAGCTGGTCTCGCATGCAACGCTAGAGGTTGCGCACTACGACATCGCGGCCGATCAGGTGCCCGCGGAATTGGCTCGTTTCGATATCGCGTTGGCGACAGTACGCTCCGAATTTGAAGCCCTGCATGAACGCATGAAGGGCTCCGATGCGCCCGCTGAATTTGGCGCATTTCTCGATGTGCATTGGATGATCTTGACCGATGCGCAGCTTGCGACCGAGCCCAAGCGCCTGATCGAAGCGCAGCGCTGCAACGCCGAGTGGGCGGTCACGCAAAAGATGCGCGAGTTGGTTGAGCAGTTCGAGCAGTTTGAGGATCCGTATTTGCGCGAACGCTCGAACGACGTGGTCCAAGTCGTCGAACGCATCGTCAAAGCGTTGATGGGACGGCCCAGCGCGCTACCGCTGATAAATCCGAAGCATGTGACCGCGCTCATCGCGCACGACATTTCTCCTGCTGACGCGATTCACTTCAAGGAGTCTGCGTTTGCAGCGTTTGTCACCGACGTGGGCGGCGCAACCTCACACACCGCCATCGTGGCCCGCTCACTGGGCATTCCCGCAGTCGTCGCACTACACAACGCGCGCTCGCTGATTCGCGAAGCCGAACATCTCATCGTCGACGGCGACACCGGGCTTGTGATCGTCAACCCCGATGAGCACGTGCTCGCGGAGTACGTACTGAAAAAGGACGGGCAACGCCTTGACCGTCAAAAGCTCAAGCGAATCGTGTCCACGCGTGCGATCACGCTGGACGGCCAATCTGTAGACCTGAACGCCAATATCGAGTTGCCGACCGACAGCAGAGGCTGCCTCGAAAATGGCGCGGACGGCGTGGGCCTATTCCGCACCGAATTTTTGTTCATGCATCGCGAAGATTTGCCTAGCGAAGACGAGCAATTCGAAGCCTACAAAGCGGCCGTTGAAGGCTTGCAAGGTCGCCCCGTCACCATTCGCACATTCGATCTTGGTGCGGACAAACGCATGCCAGGCCTCGGTGATCGACCGAGCGACAACCCGGCCCTGGGGCTGCGCGCGATCCGCTTGTGTTTAGCCGAACCCAAACTTTTCATGACGCAGTTGCGGGCGATACTGCGTGCCAGCGCGTTTGGGCGAGTGCGCATCTTGGTGCCGATGCTGGCGAACGCACATGAAATTGCGCAAACGTTGGGTTTTATCTCGCGAGCCAAAGCCGAGTTGGTTGCGCAACGTATTGCGCACGATAACGACGTGCCCGTCGGCGGCATGATTGAAATTCCAGCGGCGGTGTTGTCGCTTTCGTATTTCATCGAACACCTCGATTTTTTGTCGATCGGCACCAACGACTTGATCCAGTACACGCTGGCGATCGATCGGACGGACGACGCCGTCGCACACATGTACGACCCGATGCATCCGGCGGTGTTGAAGTTGATCGCTCAGGCGATTCGTACAGCAAACAAAGCGAAGACACCGATCGCGGTCTGTGGCGAAATGGCAGGCGAATTGCGGCTCACGCGTTTGCTGCTTGGCTTCGGTTTGCGCAATTTCTCGATGCATCCGGCGCAGCTCTTAACCATCAAACAGCGAGTGTTGACCTCCAGCGTTCCCGAATGCGAAGCCATCGCTAACCGCATTCTGCGCAGCGACGATCCCGACAAAATTGCCGCTGCGCTGACGCGGTTGAACGCGCTCTAACGAGCCTTACGCGACTGCGCGGCGAGCCACTTCGCCGTTTGCTTGGGTGTCGAAAACACGAGCTGCGTTGCGCTTGGATAACGCGCGAGCGCAGCGGGAAAATTGCGCCGATTCATCCCATAGGACTTCAACAGCCACAACACGATTGAGTCCGGCCCTAGGCTGCGCTTGAGCGATTCGCGGTTGCCGTTGCAACACAAGTCTCCGCGCACATTGCGTAAGACAGTACGGCGCAAGAGTTGCCAAGTTGTCCGCAACGGCGAGTAGTTCAACCAAATGATCGTGTCGGCACGCCCCCACACGAGATCACGCACTACCGAATAACCACCATCGATCACCCATTCCGGTTGGGAAGTTGCCGCATCCACCAACGGCCGAAAGCGCTCGTCGCTCAACTCCTGCCAGCCGGGCAGCCAGTGCAAATTGTCTAGTTCCGTGTGCGGGATCGCTAGTCGCTCGGCAAGCGCTCGAGCGAGCGTTGACTTGCCGGAGCCCGTGGATCCGATGATGGCGATACGTTGCATAGGCAAGTATTTTGCCGAATCGATTGGGATTGGCTATTATTGACACATCGCCGATTTGAAGTAACAGCTTGCGGGCGAGATGCACGATCCACTGATGCAGTGAATCCGCGTCAAAATTGCTAAAGCGGCGTTTGAGCGAATTTCTCTATCGTCACTGCATAAGCCCGCAAGCCTGATTTCATTTGGCTCTCGGGCTTTTTTGTTGACCATGAATATTCCATCAGACGCCGTCGGCTTTGTGTCGCCGCAGAAAATCGCGTTCGAGACGCCGCTGACGTTCGCGTCGGGCGCAACCCTTGATCGCTATGACTTGACCGTCGAAACCTACGGCGAACTCAATGCCTCGCGCAGCAACGCCGTGCTTGTGTGCCACGCACTTTCCGGCCACCATCACGTTGCAGGCTTCTACAAAGACGCGCCGGACCCGTCCAAATCCGAAGGCTGGTGGGACAACCTGATCGGCCCCGGTCGTCCGTTGGACACCCGAAAATTTTTCGTGATTGGACTCAACAATCTCGGCGGCTGTCACGGCTCCACCGGACCCGGCACGACTAATCCCGCGACGGGCGACCCGTTTGGTAACGATTTCCCTATCGTCACTGTGCCGGATTGGGTGCGTGCGCAAACGCGACTGGCAGACCACTTTGGGATCGACACGTTCGCGGCGATTCTCGGCGGCTCGCTGGGTGGCATGCAAGCGATGCAGTGGTCAATTGATTTTCCTGAGCGCGTGCGCAATGTGCTCGCGATCGCGGCCGCACCGAAACTTTCCGCAGAAAACATTGGCTTCAACGAAGTCGCACGGCAAGCGATCCGCACCGATCCCGATTTTCACGATGGTAATTTTTACGCGCATAACGTGGTGCCCAAACGCGGGCTGCGCCTCTCACGCATGCTTGGGCACTTGACCTATTTGTCCGACGACTTAATGGGCGAAAAATTTGGCCGCTTGCTCAAAGGCGAGGACTATCAGTTCGGCTTTGACGTTGAGTTTGAAGTGGAAAGTTATCTACGGTATCAAGGCGACAAGTTTGCCGGTTACTTCGATGCGAACACTTACTTGCTCATGACTCGTGCGCTGGATTATTTCGATCCAGCGCGCGCGTTCGACGGAAACCTTGCCGCGGCGTTCGCGAAGAGCACCGCGAAATTCTTCATTGCGGCGTTCACCAGTGATTGGCGTTTTTCGCCTGCACGCTCGAAAGAAATTGTGCGTGCGCTGCTCGCGAATAAGCACGACGTGAGCAGCGCAGAAATCGAATCGGTCGAAGGTCACGATTCATTTTTGATGCCGATTCCGCAGTATCACGCGCTGTTGCGTTCGGTGTTTGAAGGGATCAAAGTATGAGCGCGAACTACATCCGCCCCGATTTCGATGTGGTCACTGAATGGGTGCCCAAGGGCGCGTCAGTGCTTGATTTGGGCTGTGGCGACGGCGAGCTGCTAGCGCGATTGCAGCGCGAACGGCAAACTAAAGGCTATGGCGTTGAAATCAGTGATGCGTCGGTGCTCGCGTGCATGGAACGCGGCTTGAACGTACTCCAAGGCGACATCGAAAGCGGACTCAACTTGTTTGAAGACGCGGCGTTTGACGTTGTGATTCTTTCGCAAACATTGCAGGCCACGCGTCACACTGAAGCGCTGGTGCGCGAGGTGCTGCGCGTGGGCAAGAGCGCCATCGTCACGTTACCAAACTTCGGCCATTGGTCCGTGCGCTGGCAGCTCGGCGTGGGTGGCCGCATGCC
>DAINAJ010000129.1:0-8401 GCA_036733505.1 Casimicrobium sp. | reverse complement strand
TGTCGAAATTGGTCACCGGATTGGCGATTCAACAGCTGGTGCTCGATGGAAAGCTCTCGCTCGCGGAGTCGGCTTATGCGATTTTGCGCGAGGAAGCGGGTTCGCCTCTACCCGCTAGCCCCGCAGACAGCCGAATGACGGCGGTCACAGTGACACATCTGCTCAATCACGAAGCGGGCTTTGATCGCAACCGAATGATCTTCGCGACGACAACCTGCACCTCATTTCCATCAGCCACGCCTTGCCAGGGCCATCCCGAGGGCCAGCCGCAAGACATCGTGGAGTACACCGACCCCGTGGGCACCGTAAAACCGTGGCCGTATCCTTACAACGCAAGCACGATCCAAGAGTGGGTGCGCACGTGTAAACGCCACCTCGAAATTGACCTGCCGCGCCGCAAGCTTCACTACGCGCCGGGTTTGCCGCCGACGCAAAGCGGTGCGTATTTTCAGTACTACACCAACATCGCGTACTGCTGGGCCGAACGCGTGATCGAGATTCGCTCCGGCATGTCGTACGAAGATTACGTCCTGAACAAAGTGCTGCGTCCAGCGGGCATCGATTTTGCGCGCCTCGCGCTGGCGGACACGCGCGACCGGCTCTACACCGGGGACAGCGCGAAGGCCGAGATCAACGAGTACTACGACCAGCCCGCGAGCTCGCTGACCTACATCTGGTGCGCGCTCTATGAACACGCCCCGAACTCGCCGTGCGTCGTGCCGCGACCCAGTAGCTTCCGCCCGCGTGACTACGGCGGCGCTGGCGGCTGGGTGTTTTCCGCGCCTGAGTACTTGCGCATGCTGCAAAGCACGAAATCAAGGCTGCGTGCGCCGAATTTGCTCGACTTTCCTGCCAGTAATGTTTCGGGCTCCGACAGTCTGTTTGTCGGCCCCATCAACTCGTCGGGCACCAGCGGCGCGTACAGCTGGCGTTACTTGTATAGCTTCGGCGCCGGCGTCACCGAGTGGCGATTGACGGCCACCAACGCGCTGACCGGCTACTACGTGAACCACACTGGCAGCCTCGCCGGAACCCGCTCTTTCTATGCGATGGACGACTCAACACCGATGCATTGGGTCGTCACCATGAACACGAGTCCGGATTGGGATTTCAGCAGCTGCAGTAGCAGCGGCGCAGTGCCCGACCCCACGAAGTATTGGTGCCTGTTGCAGGGGCAGCGTGTCTCGGAGAACAACGGCGCAACGCTTACAAGCCCCGGCACCACGAATTCAATCTTTCACCAAATGCGAGCGCTCCATGCCGACGTGAATAAACTCGCGACGATGCAAGCCGCCGCCGACCTCTGGGTGAACCAAGTCGCGCTGCCGTGCAGCCTTGACGTCAACGGCACCGGCAATGGCGTGCGTAACGGCGTTGCCGATGGCTTGATGATTCTTCGCGCCATGCAAGGCAAACGTGGTGCTGCGGTGGCCAATGCGGCATCGGGCACGACTTCTGCTGCGACGACTACTTACGACCGGGCGGAGAAAAACGCGCGCGATTTGGTGTCGACGAAAGTCGTCGATATCGACGGAGACGGCACGGTCAATCCGGCCATCGACGGCGTGATTCTTCTGCGCGCGATGCTAGGTCTCAAAGGCACGGCGATCACTGCAGGCCTCACGATTCCCGGTCCGCGCAACACCGACACGACGATCCGTAGTTACCTCAACACAAGCTGCGCGGCGGCGCTGCCCTAGCCGCCTACCTCCGCGCTAAACTGCCACGCATGAGCACATTCAACGACCTCCTCAACAAAGACCGCATCAGCGCGGACGCCGCAATTGACACGTTAATTGCGCGTTTGCCAAAAGCGGAGCTGCATTTGCATATCGAAGGCTCGCTAGAGCCAGAGATGATGTTCGCCAAAGCGAAGAAGCACGGCATCGCGCTGCCGTATGCCGACGTGGAAGCCGTGCGCGCGGCGTACGATTTCAACAATCTGCAGGAGTTTCTTGATCTGTATTACGCCGGTGCAGATGTGCTGCGTGATCAAGACGATTTCTACGATTTGACGTGGGCGTACTTGCAGCGCGCGATGGCCGACGGCGTCGTTCACGTTGAAATTTTCTTTGACCCGCAAACGCACACTGCGCGCGGCATCGATCTTGAAATCGTGGTCGAAGGCATCGTGCAAGCGCTGCACGACGGAGAGGCAGAGCTTGGCATTACGTGGCGCTTAATCCCGAATTTTTTGCGCCATTTAAGCGAACAAGACGCGATTGATACGCTCGCAGAGCTTGATCCGTACATGTCAAATTTTCACGGTTTCGGGTTGGATTCGAGTGAAGTCGGACATCCACCGTCGAAGTTCGCGCGCGTGTTCGCCGAAGTGCGCTCGCGCGGCTTGCCCGTAGTCGCACATGCGGGCGAAGAAGGCCCGCCGGAATACATCATCGAAGCGCTCGACATCCTTCGCGTCGCGCGCATCGATCACGGCATTCGCGCCATTGAGGACGAAGCGCTCACCTCTCGTTTGGCCCGCGCGCAAATGCCGCTGACCGTTTGTCCGCTCTCGAACGTGAAGCTTTGCGCGGTGCCGTCGCTCGCCGCTCACCCGCTCAAAAAACTCATGGACGCGGGTGTGCTCGTGACCATCAACTCGGACGATCCAGCCTACTTCGGCGGCTACGTCGGCGAAAACTATCGCACCACCGCGCGCGCGCTGAACCTCTCACAAAGCGATCTCAAATCGCTCGCAGCGATGAGTATCCGCGCGAGCTGGTTGCACGACGTGCAAAAGGCAAAGCACCTTGCGGTGATTGATCAGCTTTAAGCCCGCAGCGACCGCCTAGCGGCTGATTTCGGCCAATTTGTTGATTTATCGACTTTCGCCGTAAATCGCGTCAAACCGCTGTCTGGCCGGGGCATCGTTAAAAAGCTGTAAACCTTCGCGAGTCGCGTTGAGGGACTGAGTGGCGCTGTTCTACGCCGCAGATCGCGCTGTACGCGCGGGCGAACCTTTGCGACATCACCCACCTGCGTACGTAGGATTATTCTGGGACCGAAAGCGCACAGATGTCACTCCTCGCAGGGGAAATGCGTTCTAACACATAGACGTTCGCTATTGACGAATGTGTAATTCCCCAAAACGCTTAATCACGCGTTGACGGGAGCCACTTACACGCCGAAAATCGCGATTCAGCCCAACGCAAACCGGGAAGTACATCCCCACGGAGCGTTGCGCCACGCCAAAAAAAACGACCGAAGCGCCACAACACGAATATTCAAAGCCACGATGCCTCGGCGTCGCGATTTCTCACAACCCAAGAAGCACAAAGAACGTACGACCGGAATGATCGACGCCCGCTGTGACAGAGCCCGCTTTCGAGGGTCGCCACTGAGCCTGCTTCACCGCGCTCGCAGAGGCGTTGTCCGCTTCTATCTTGCCATGATCGCGGTGGCGTGCCTCATAGCGCCGACGTCCGTCATCGCGCTGTCAAGTGAAAGCTGGGTTAATGGATTCGTTCGCTTCGTGGAGTGGCCCGCAGCAACGCGCGACAACACGCTCGTTGTCTGTCAACCGCCGGACACGCCGGAGCTTGATCTCGCCGGAAAACAAGTGCGCGGCATCACCTTGTTGGTGATGCGCATCGCACGGCCACGTGATGTCTCGCGCTGCAACCTATTTGTTGCTTGGCCGCCACCGGGCAAAGCTACCGTCGACTGGCAACCGTGGATAGCGGCCATCGGCGATAGCGCCGTACTCTCAGTCGGTCTCGGGGAACGTTTTTGCGAAATCGGCGGCGCGGTTTGCGTGAACACTGACGACACCACGGGCCGGGCAAGTTATCGTGTGAATCTCGACGTACTCGCGCGCGCCGGATTCAAAGTGAACGCGCAACTGCTGCGCAAACAGTTTCCCCGCTCGCCGAAGGCGGACTAGCGCCATGCCAACGCCACGCGAGACGTCAACGTCAGCCCAGATCGGTCGCGTGGTCATCTTCACCGCCCTAATCGCGGTGCTGGTAACGACGTTGGCGTTGACAGCGGTCGCGGCAGTCGTGGCGCGCAACGCCACGAAGCAGCGTGCCACCACCATCGCCGAACTGATCGCTGCCGGCGCGGACGTTCCGTTGGCCCTGCGTGACGCCGACGGCGCGCGCGACGTGCTGGCCGCCTTGACCGGTGCCGACACGGTCGTGCGTGCCACGCTCGTTAATGTCGACGGAAAAGCGCTCGCCAGCTTCGAGCGCAAAGACGCCCCCCAAACCGCTGCGCTTCGTGGCTCAATTGGGACCCGTCTGACCGAATTTGAAATTTCCGCGAGCGCAAAGGTGCTGCACCACGGCGACTTACTCGGCAGCGCGCATGTGCTTGTTCGCGAGCCGTATTTGGGCAACGCCGTGATCTGGTTTGCGGCGTCCAGCTTGGCAGTATTTGCCCTCATGATGATTGGCTGGGTAGCCGTTTCGGGCGCAATCGGAGACTGGCTCTCGCGACCGCTGGCGCGCTTTGCTGAGGTGACGCGCGAGATACGAAACAGCGGAAATCTCACACTGCGCGTTCCGCAAACTCACGTCGCGGAAGTGAAGAGTCTGAGCGAGGACTTCAACGCCATGCTCGACGAAATCGAACGACTCACCGTCGATGAAGTGAGAGATCTCAGCGAAAACTTTAACGCCACCATCGACGAAATCGAGCGGCGCTCGTCGCTGATTCAGGAGCGCAACGCGCAACTCTCTACCCTCGCGTTTTACGACCCATTGACCGGCGCCGCCAATCGGGTTTTGCTGATGGATCGCATGACGCAACTCATCGACGCGTTTCAACGTGATCGCAATCCGTTCGCCGTGGTCGCGCTTGATCTCGATAATTTCAAACCGCTGAACGACCAGTTGGGCCACGCGGTGGGAGACAAATACTTGCGAGAGATCGCGCGGCGCTGCAAGTCAGTTTTGCGACCTACGGACACCTTCGCGCGCATGGGCGGCGACGAATTTCTCGCGCTACTTCCGGGCGTTGGCGCGCGAAGCGACGCGCTCGCCGTGGCACGCAAACTCGCCACAGCCGTGCGCGAGAGCAACGAGGTGCATTCGCTAGAAACAAAATGCACCGCCAGCATTGGTGTGGTGTTTTACCCGCTCGACGGCCAAAACGTCGAAGAGATGCTCGCACGCGCCGACGCCGCCATGTACGCCGCAAAAGCCAGCGGGCGCAACCGCATCAAAATGCGCAGCCGCCACTTGATGACCGAAGGACCTATCACCCAAGGAGAATCGCCGTGATCCAACCAAATCCGTCAACATTCTTGGGCCGTGCGCGGCGCTCCGTAGCTAGAATTGCGACGTGGCCGAAGATTGCGATGTGGGTCGCCACACCATTGATGCTGTTGATGCTCGGATGCGCCAGCGCGCCTGCGCCAACAACCGCGACCGCAACGACTGCGCCGACGCGCGCTGCGCGCATCACCACGGCGCTCAACACGCTCGGCTTTGAAAAGCAAAGCGATGGTTGGTACTTAACACTGCCTGCGCCGCTAGTCTTTGCGTTCGACAGCGACACGGTGAGTGAGACCGGCCGCAGCGACGTTCTCCGCGTCGCGCGCGAACTGCGCGCGCTCGACGTTGAGCGCGTATTCGTATACGGGCACACCGACAACATCGGTGCTGCGCAATACAACCAAACGCTCTCACAACGCCGTGCCGACGCGATCGTTCGCGTACTCGTCGAGGGCGAGTTCCCCGCCCAGCGTATCACCGCAAAAGGGCTTGGCGCATCCGTTCCGCTCGCGCCAAACACGACCGAAGACGGTCGTGCAAAAAACCGACGCGTGGTCATAGTCGTGCAGATCGATTGACGCGCATGTTTCGCGACATCACTGCCACCGTCACGCCTGAGCCCACGTGATGCACGCGTTCACGCATCGGGCGAAACAGCTGCGTAATCGGCTGTTGATGTGCGCAGTTGTTGCACTTGTGTCCGCTTGCGCCGCTACGCCTAAACCTGTCGCCCCCACAATCAGCGCTCAGGTCATCGCGCCAGCCGTAGCGCCAAAACAGGCTCGACTCGACCGCTTGCTTGCCGCACTCGGTGAACTCGGATTTGAACAACATGACGAGTCGCTGCGCTTGACGCTTCCACAGCCGATTGTGTTCCCCTTCGACGGCGATCAAGTCGCCGACGCCGCTCGGCTGAGCATCGGTCGCGTGGGTCGAGAACTCAGCGCCCTTGAGATCGGTCGCGTGTTTGTCTATGGACACACCGACAACGTTGGGCCGCCGCTTTACAACAAAGCGCTCTCACTGCGGCGTGCGGAAGCAGTGGCGCAAATTCTCATCGACAACGGCGTTGCCAAAGAACGCATCGAGCGAAGTGGCCTCGGTGCAGCCGTTGCCGTAGCGAGCAACGCTACAAACGCTGGTCGCGCAAAAAATAGACGCGTTGTCATCGTGGTGCAGGTTGACTGAGCCTGGGGCGTGCTTCGCGTGAGTGTTCGCGATGGATGCGCCACATCACGATGAATTAGGAACGTGCGCCGGTGACGTCCGCCGACATCTTGCGCAATCTGTCTGACCAAATCTGCATGCCCGATGAAATCGCTGGGAGACTCGCCGTGCGCCACTGGTAGCGGAAGATGCGGGTAAAACTCCAAGCAAAGGCGGGAAGCATGGCGCCGTTGACCAGCACAAACGTGACGAACCCCAAGTTCCCGTTGGCCAACGCAACGACGTTCGTTTCGAGCAACCACTTACATCCGAGTCCAATGGGGGTGAGCAAGATGACGGTCGCGATCGGGAGCACCGTGAGCGCATTGGCGCTCGCGAGCACGCGCGGTGATGCACTGGAAATCAGGCAAACGCTGCCGGCAAAGCCAAGCAAGCCCACGACATGCGCGAGCGGCACTAAGATCCACTGCGCAAGCGTTGGCCCGTACGCAAAGACGGGGCTCTGCAAGAAAGCTGGCCAGCCCAGCGCACTGCAAACTGCACGAAGCGCAAAACCGAGCAGTGCGGCCCATAGCACTTTCGTATACGAGTCACGCCACCAAACTTTGAGAAACACTTCGCCGAACTGCGTCCGTCGATGCCCGACGGGAAGCAGCGCAAGACGCATGACCGGCAATGCAACCGGCCGAGCAAGCACGGAACCGACCAGATAGGCAAAGGCCCACGCAACAAAACTCAGCGCCCAAGTTCCAGGCGCGTGTTCAGCGGTGTTGTTAGGAAGCGTGACGAGGTAGAGCGCAGCAAATATCGCTGACAGCGCCGTCACGCCAGTCCCGGACGGCAGCGCAAGCAACGCGGCCAAACGCGCGTCGACATCGTCGGCGCCGCGCGAACGTGCGGCCTTCTGCTGTCGCCATGACGTCAAGCACGGCGTGCGTTGCTTTTTTCGAATGCTTCTGTCCATTTGGCTGAAGTAGTTTTCAACTCGACCGGAAAGCCAGTGCCGCCAAACGTATTCGAGCACGACAATAATCAATCCAGCGGCAAATGGGAGCCACCACAGCGCACGATATGTCGTTTGCGATGCCGCCCAGAAAAGCACTGGCCCCATGGCTATAGTCTTGGTAGCGCCGGTGCGTCGAAACGCGACTAACAGCAGCGCCACGACGCCAGCAAACATCAGCGCTTCAGCGGCGTACGCGTGTGACGGGACGTCAGCGAAAGAGAACGTCTTGCTACTTGAAGGCGTGTAGCCACTCGGCAGCTCATCGGGAAGCCGCCACACACGGTCCGATGTTGCCGAATACGCCCGAAGCATGACTGCAGGTATTGCGGCAAGCGAGCTAACGAGGATCAGTATGCGCGAAACTTGTGCGGCAATGCGGTCGGTGCTGGGGGCGAGTTTCCACTGCGAGTATCGCTTGCCAACATTCCACAGATAGGTCAGCGCGAGCACTCCGCCGAAGGATGCTGCGGAGGCAAGTATGGCGGCCATTTCCAAAAACGAGCGATGCGTGTCGAGAAATTGCATGGGATATGCGAGCCCCCATCCGAGCACACCATAACTAACTATCAGCGATACCAACCAGATCGCAATCATCAATCGCCCACCCAAAAGACCGACGATGAACCGCCACGAATCAAGTATGCTCTTCATGTGTTGAGCGCCTCAAACAAATCGCCAAGACTCAGCGCCCTGAGCGCTGTGTCGGGCGGTAACGCGCCGTCGGCGAGCGCGCGCGTGTCGACCACGTGTTGCCACTCATCCGCGGCAAGCTGCCGGCTCTTGAGTAAGCCCGCTTGCGGTGCGATCGCGTGCGCAGTCACCGCGAGCTGAACTCGTTCGGCGAGTTCGTCGCGTCCGCCGATGAGTTGAACGCGTCCCTTTTCGAGGAACAGCACATGCGTGGCGATGCGCTCCAAGTCCTCAAGCAAGTGACTGGAAATCACCACAGTTACCGGCTCACCGTCGCGAGCTTCGTGCTCGAACAAAGCGCGTAGAAAATCACGTC
>DAINAJ010000128.1:6802-8463 GCA_036733505.1 Casimicrobium sp. | reverse complement strand
GCGAATAATTTCCATGCGGTCCAGCAGCGGGGCTGGCAAGTTGTAGCTGTTTGCCGTCGCCACAAACATCACGTCCGACAAATCAAAATCAACTTCTACGTAGTGATCCGCAAACGTGTGATTCTGCTCGGGATCCAAAACCTCAAGCAAAGCCGAGGCCGGATCACCCCGGAAGTCCTGTCCCATTTTGTCGATTTCATCGAGCAGAAATAGAGGGTTACGCACGCCCACTTTGGATAGGTTTGTCAGCACCTTTCCTGGCAACGAACCGATGTACGTTCGACGATGTCCGCGAATTTCAGATTCGTCACGTACGCCACCCAACGACATGCGCACGAACTTACGATTCGTTGCTCGCGCGATGGACTGACCCAATGAGGTTTTACCCACGCCCGGGGGCCCAACGAGGCACAGGATGGGGGCTTTGACCTTATCTACGCGCTGATGTACGGCTAGATACTCGGTGATGCGTTCTTTAACTTTTTCGAGGCCGTAATGGTCTGCCTCAAGCACTTCGATCGCTTTGCGCAGATCTTTAGAAACTTTGCTTTTCTTTTTCCACGGCAGACCAGCGAGAACGTCCAAATAGTTTCGCACGACCGTCGCCTCGGCTGACATCGGCGACATCATCTTAAGTTTCTTGAGCTCCGCTTCCGCCTTTTCAAGCGCCTCTTTGCTCATGCCAGCGGCTTTGATTTTCTTTTGCAGCTCGTCGATCTCAGCCTGATCTTCGCCGTCGCCAAGTTCCTTCTGAATGGCCTTCACTTGCTCATTCAAGTAATACTCGCGCTGGCTCTTCTCCATCTGACGCTTTACGCGACCGCGGATGCGTTTCTCGACTTGGAGGATGTCAATCTCAGCCTCAATCAAACCCATGAGGTGTTCGATGCGCTTAGCCACCGACGGCACCTCAAGCACTTCCTGCTTTTGCTCAAGCTTAAGCGGCAAATGTGCAGCAATGGAATCAGCGAGTCGACCGCCGTCGTCAATACCAGCCATCGAAGCCAGAATCTCAGCGGGAATTTTTTTGTTTAGCTTTACAAACTGATCAAAGTTGGCGAGTAGTGCGCGTCGCAACGCTTCCACTTCGGCCGCGCCATCTTCACTCGACGCAATCGGATGCGCTTCACCAGAGAAAAATTCACCGTTGTTAGTCAGTGCTGTGAGTAGCGCACGATGCAACCCTTCAACGAGCACTTTGACAGTGCCGTCGGGCAACTTAAGCATTTGCAATACAGTCGCCACACAACCGGTATCGTACAAATCCTCGGGGGTCGGATCGTCTTTGGCTGCGGACTTTTGAGCGACCAACAAAATATGTTTGCCGCTCTCCATCGCCACTTCAAGGGCTTTGATGGATTTGGGGCGCCCCACGAAGAGCGGGATCACCATGTGCGGAAATACAACGACGTCGCGCAATGGCAACAGCGGATAAGTCAACGTTTCGTTGTTATCGTTGGTGTCGTCGTCAGGGAGGTTCGTATCAGACATTGCGAACTTTCATATCTTCGCGCGAACCACACGGTTACAAAATCTGCAGATCAGGCAACTTTGCTTGGTTCGCTGTAAATCAATAAGGGGCGGGCGTCGTTTTCAATCGTTGTTTCGTCGATAACGACGCGTTGCAAATTACTTAGCGACGGTAGGTCGTACATGATGTC
>DAINAJ010000128.1:4516-6702 GCA_036733505.1 Casimicrobium sp. | reverse complement strand
ATGAGTTTGAGCAGCGCTTGCTGTACGCCTTCGCCTGATACATCACGCGTAATCGACGGGTTCTCGCCTTTGCGTGAAATTTTGTCAATTTCGTCGATGTAAACGATGCCGCGCTGTGCGCGCTCGACATCGTAATCGCAGGTTTGAAGCAGCTTCTGAATTATGTTCTCGACATCTTCACCAACGTAACCCGCCTCGGTCAAGGTGGTGGCGTCAGCTATGACGAAGGGTACGTCGAGCAGTCGGGCCAGCGTTTGCGCCAGCAGCGTCTTCCCTGAGCCTGTAGGACCGACTACGAGAATGTTGCTCTTCGCCAACTCAACATCATTGTCCTTGAGGTTGGCATCAATGCGCTTGAAGTGGTTGTAGACCGCTACCGAGAGAATTTTTTTTGCGTGCTCTTGCCCAATCACATATTGGTCAAGTTTCTCCCGAATTTCGTGCGGAGTTGGCAGCCGTTTCGCACCAGAGCGATCAGCGGTATCTGCCGTAACCTCTTCTTTGATGATGTCGTTGCATAAATCAATGCATTCGTCGCAGATGAACACAGACGGGCCCGCAATCAGCTTGCGCACCTCATGCTGGCTTTTGCCGCAAAACGAACAGTAGAGGAGCTTATCGCTCGATGACTTTTCGGCCATAAAACTTTTTGGTCCAATGTGACCTGCACGTGTTCAACGCAGTGTAGCGCTTTGCAGCGCTTACCGCAGACCAGCGTGCGCTTCGGCCAGAAAAATTAGAGAATCATGCTCTGAAGTTGCGAGTGTGTCGCCACACTCGCACCGACTAGGTCGCTAAGCAGCTGGCAACGGCTCAGCGCGCGTCGAGAGGACGCGATCAACCATGCCAAACGAGAGCGCTTCCTCTGCGGTCATGAAATTATCGCGATCAGACGCTGGCTCAACCTCGGACAGAGGGCGGCCCGTGAAATCCGCCATATGCTTGTTATAACGTTGCTTGAGGCGAACGATATAACTCGCGTGGCGTTCAATGTCCGACACTTGCCCGGAGAAACCGCCTGATGGCTGGTGAATCATTACCGTCGAATTGGGAAGCGCAAAGCGTTTGCCTTTGGTGCCAGCAGCGAGCAAAAATGCGCCCATTGAGGCGGCCATACCGATACACATCGTGCTGACATCTGGTTTGATGAAGCGCATAGTGTCGAAAATCGCCATGCCAGCGGATACCGACCCGCCCGGCGAGTTGATGTAGAAACTGATGTCTTTCTCAGGATTTTCCGATTCAAGAAACAGCAGCTGGGCAACAATTAGGTTCGCCGTCTCGTCCGTCACCGGACCCACCAGAAAAATAATGCGCTCTTTAAGCAAGCGCGAGTAAATGTCAAACGCACGCTCACCGCGTCCGCTTTGCTCAATCACCATCGGGACAAGGCCCAAGCCTTGCGGCCCACCCGCATGCGGGCTGGTGAAACCGGCGGACGATGCGAACGGAGAGGTCCACTGAGTCATGATCGGTATTCCTGATCTTTCTGGAAAGTTGCGGCCAGAAAACCCGGCTACGCTGCTAGTAATTATGGAGGCAAGCTCGCCGCTTTCAATGGCGAGCGTAAGCCTACGAAAATTACGCGGCTTGTTGACCGATCAACTCGGAAAACGGCACTACCTTATCCGAGACTTTGGCGGCCTTGAGCACGTAGTCAACTACGTTTTGCTCCAACGCAATCGCCTCAAACTCAGACAGGCGATTTTGATCCTGGTAGTACCAAGCCACGACTTGATCAGGTTTCTCGTAACTCTGCGCCTGCTCATTAAGCAGCGCGCGTACTTGTTGCGGCGTCGCTTGCAGATCATGAGCTCGCACAAGCTCGCCAACAATCAACCCCATCGCCACACGCTCCGTCGCACCGGGCTCAAACGTTGACGGCGACATAACAGCAGCGTCACCCGTAGCGCCACGCGATTTCATTTCTTCAGAAGCCGATTGCGCCATGCGCTCCGCTTCAGCAGCGACCAACGCTTTCGGAATTTCAAGCGTTGCCTGCTTCCTTAGGCCCGCGAACACCTGATCGCGAACGCTTTGGAATACACGACGCTTACGCTCAAGTTCCAAATTGCCGCGAACTTCGGTCTGCAACGCCTCGACGCTGCCGCCAGAAATGCCGAATGCCTTGGCGAACTCCGCATCGACCTCAGGAAGAATAGGCTTGGCCACATCTTTGGCAGTCA
>DAINAJ010000128.1:0-4416 GCA_036733505.1 Casimicrobium sp. | reverse complement strand
CGGAAGCCAGACATTTTGACCGTACGGGCCAAGCGTTTGATACGGGTTTCGGTTTCCGACGCGATGGCAGCTACGGGAATGCTCATCGTGAAGCGGCGCTCAAGCGCACTGAGTTGCTCGATCTGCGTGGACATGTCTTTCTTTCCATCGGAACGCCAAAATTGCGTTCACTCAAAGTTAGCTAACAAAGCACATAGCAATGCCCAACGCTGCCGAATTTTCTTGCGGCAGCGCCCTTGCGATCACTTGTTCAATGTCACTCGGGGGAGGGCATGCTAAAGATGACCTGGTGCGAATGGAGGGACTCGAACCCACACACCTTACGGCGCTGGAACCTAAATCCAGTGCGTCTACCAATTCCGCCACATTCGCGTAACCCACTATTATAGCGACCTCGTCTTTGCCACGCGTGACCACCCGATGGCTGTTGACCAGCACTACGAAAATTTTCCCGTCGCGTCCTTTTTGATCCCCCCAAGCATGCGTCCATTCGTGGCCGCGATCTATCGCTTCGCGCGACACGCGGATGACGTAGCAGATGAAGGCGACGCATCTCCCGATGAACGGATCAAGACACTTGACGCGTTAGACCGAGACATCCGTTCACTTTTTCGAGGTGAGCGCCCACTTGCGCCTACAGTGCTTGGTCTGAGCGCGTTGCGCAACGCGAACCTTCCGGGAGTGAGTGAAGACTTATTTCACGCATTGCTAAGCGCCTTTCGCCAAGATGCACGCACCGGTCGTTACGAAACATTCGATCAGTTGCTCGACTACTGCGCGCGGTCAGCGGATCCTGTGGGGCGCCTCATGCTGGCATTGGTTGGCGTGCAGCATCCACAGGCTCTCCGCCAAAGTGACGCGATTTGCAGCGCGCTACAGCTCATCAACTTTTGGCAAGATGCTGGCCTGGATGCCAGTCGCGGACGCGTTTATGTTCCGTTGGAGGACTTCGCTGCGCATGGGGTGTCGGTCGATCGCTTCCCGGCGTCCCCGGAACATCAAGCACTTATCCGATTTCAGTGCGAACGCGCAGAAGCATTGATGCGTTCGGGGGTTGGTCTGCTGACCCACTTGTCGGGTCGATTCCGTTTAGAAATTGCGTTTACCATCGCCGGCGGCTTGCGCATTCTCGAAAAGATTGCGGCCAATGACTTTGACGCGCGGATTCGACCCACGCTTCGCTGGTACGATTTGCCAAGGCTCACCTATCTTGCAACACGCGCTTGGCTCGATGCGCGACGGCTTCCGCTATGACTCCAGACGAATATTGCCAAAATACTGCAGCCCAGTCGGGGTCGAGCTTCTATTACGCATTTCGATTCTTGCCCGAAACGCGACGACGCGCCATCACCGCCTTCTACGCGTTCTGCCGCGAAGTCGACAACGTAGTCGACGACGTGACGGATCCGAATGTAGCGCGGGTCAAGCTTACGTACTGGCGACGAGAGGTCGAAAGTTTGTATTCCGGCGCGGCTCAACATCCGGTGATGCAAGCGCTAGCCCCTCATATCGGCCCCATGCGATTGCCCCAAGGCGCGTTGCAAACAGTTATAGACGGCATGCAGCAAGATCTTGAGAAGACGCGCTATCTAAGCGCGGAGGAGTTGACGGAATACTGCTACAAAGTCGCGGGCGTCGTGGGTGAAGTGAGCGCCCGAATATTCGGCATGCAATCCCCGGATAATCCAGCGACTTTGGCTTATGCGCGATCCATGGGTGAAGCATTGCAACTCACCAACATCATTCGCGATGTGGGTGAGGACGCGCGACGTGGTCGCATTTACTTGCCGCTGGAAGATCTTCAGGCGTGCGGCGTGTCCGCGAGCGCCCTGCTTCGATGCGATGTCACCGGAGGCGGAGACTTTCAGGGTCTCATGAAACGCCAATACGATCGCGCCATCATCGCCTATCAACGGGCGGAACAGGAACTTCCTGTGCAGGATCGGCGAGCGCAGCGCGCGGGACTGGCGATGGGAGCCATTTATCGCGCGCTGCTCGAAGAAATTCGCCGTGACGGTTTCCGCGTGCTCGAACATCGTGTTGCCCTAACGCCGATACGCAAATTGTGGTTGGCTTGGAAAACCGTCACCTTCGCATGAATTCAATCGCAGTAATTGGGGCCGGCTGGGCGGGCATTGCGGCGGCGCTGACACTTTCACGCGCTGGAGCGCATGTAAGCATTTATGAAGCCGCTCAAACTCCTGGTGGTCGGGCACGCCGCGTGGACCGAGACGGCCGTTCTGTCGACAATGGACAGCACTTGTTGCTTGGAGCGTACGAGCGGACGACTTCCCTGATCCGCAGTCTGCATCCTGCCAGCGAAGTGCCGCTGCTGGCGCTACCACTGACGCTACGCTCCGCTCCAAATACTATGCCGTCACTAGGCATTCGTGCGCCCGAGATGCCCGAGCCTTGGAATTTGCTGGTCGGCCTAATCGCCGCTGATGGCCTCCGCGCAGCAGAAAAAATTGCGGCAATAACCTGGGCTGCCCGGATATTGCGGGGCAGCGCAATTGACCCGTTAGCGACTGTGGCGGCGCTCATCGCTGAGCAACCCATGGTTATGCGCCAACTCATCTGGGCGCCACTGTGCATCGCAGCCCTAAACACACCGCCTGAAAAAGCTTCCGCTGTCGTATTCGTCGAGGTGCTTCGGCGAACGTTCGCTGGAGAAAAAAAAGCAAGCCGAATGATCATTCCGACAACTGACCTGACGGCGGTCTTCCCCGCGCCAGCCCTAGCGGAAATCGAAACGCGAGGCGGAAACATTCGAATAGGTACCGCAGCGACTTCGGTCATCAACACTGAAGATGGCGCAGCCGTCGTTTGGGGCGATAGCACTCACTACTTCGATGCGGTGATAACGGCTGTAGCACCGCAGCATGTGCCGCGTCTGCTCTCACGAGAGCCTGCTGCGGATCTGCTCGCCGACTCGCTCAGGACATTGACCTACGAGCCGATTACGACGCTGTATTTTGAATTTGCGTATGTGTCGCCGTCACCCGACAACGGCGTGCCGATGCGTATGCTCGACGGTGAACCCGGCCAATGGCTGTTTTGGTCGAGATTGCATACTGGAGGATGGCGCGCTGCGGTTGTTATTAGTGCGCACCATCGCAGTGAAGATGAAGCGTCTTTAGTCGCAAGCACGCTCCATCAATTGGCTCGCAGCTACCGGTTACCAGTTCCAATCTGGCGATTTGTGATCACCGAAAAACGTGCCACCTACTCGTGCAGTCCCGCGCAAACGAAATTGCTAAGCTCCTTACCGAAGAGCATTGGCCGCATTCATCTGGCAGGTGACTGGTGTTGCCCAGACCTGCCCGCAACGATCGAGGCGGCGGTTATTTCAGGAGAAAATGCTGCGAACGCCGCACTAAAGGAGTCGCTTAATGGGCGCTGAATGCTTCAACGTTTTCACCTACGGATCGCTGATGTATTCGCCGGTGTGGCAGCGTGTGGTGAGCGGGTCGTATCAATCATCGGACGCAACTATTCGCGGTTTCCGTCGGCTATGCGTTCGCGACGAAGCCTATCCAGTACTCGTTGTAGCGAACAGCGCGCCGCCAATCTGCGGCAGGTTGTATCACGACGTGACTGCAGCTGATATTGAAAGGCTTGATGCTTTCGAGACTGACGCGTATGTTCGCGTCGCAGTCGCGGCTATCACGAAGGTTGGCCCGCTCGTAGCTCAAGCCTACTTGGGTCGACATCGCAAAGAATTAGTCGACATCGACTGGAGCCCAAATAATTTCGAGGTCACGGGCATGCAGTCATTTTTGGCGAGCTACGTGCAGGCGCACACGGCAAAGAACGAAACGCGACCGTAACGGCACCTATACGCCACCATCGATAAGAGCTACTACTCGAACGGAACGATGACCGCGACTCGACGGTTTTTCGCTCGCCCCTCTGGTGTTTCATTTCCAGCCAACGGGCGATCAAAGCCGAAGCCGCGACGCTCCAGACTTTCATTCGCGAAACCGTTGGCGGCCATGAACCGCGCTACCGCGTCGGCACGGCGCGAGGACAAGCTGCGATTAAATTCCACGCCGCCTACGTTGTCAGTATGACCAAACAGACGCAATTTCCTAATTTCGAGCGCGATTAGATCCTGCGCCAGCTTGGAAAGCACGCCCTTTGCGCCCTCGCTCAACACATCACTGCCAGAATCAAAAAGCAGTGGTCCGGGCAAGTTAAGCACGTAACCTTCATCCGTCTTCTCAAAGCCAAGAGCGGCTAGCCGTTCGGCTCTGGGTGGAGGTGTGGCTGGCGCAGCCGGCGCAGCTGGCGGCGGCGCACTCGCACAGCCAACAAGCGTTGCGGCGACTGCGGCCGCCCACATGTAACGACAAAGAATCAGCAGCAAAGAGTGGGGATTCATGAAAGCAACTTTCCGACTTGTGATTTGCGCCC
>DAINAJ010000127.1:0-8525 GCA_036733505.1 Casimicrobium sp. | reverse complement strand
TCTTGAAAAGAAAGTCCAAGACGTCGCTATCAACGAATTCTTAGCGCTGACAGCCAGCGACATTCCGTTCATCGATTCATCTCATGTCGCCAAAACGGGTAGTGATGTAGTGCATTTGTTTCTGGAGGTGCTCCCGCTTCTCCGTCCCGGCGTTCTAGTTCACGTCCACGACGTGTTCCTGCCATCAGATTATCCCAAGGAGTGGGTGCTGGAACAGAACAGGAGTTGGAACGAACAGTATTTGCTACACGCGCTCCTTATTCACTCCAGCCGATTTAGAGTGCTGTTTGGGAGTACATACGCGGCGCAATGTCACGGCGAAAAGGTCATAAAAGCGTTGGCGCGCGCAGATGGACACGGGATGTCCGGCGGCAGTTTCTGGATAGAGGTTGTTGGGTAGTTGCCGGCGAGTAATTTCTGACGTGCTTGGTCTTAAGATGCAAACGGTGCCCTAGGCGGTCTTCGCCTACGATTGACGGCCTCCCTTGCGCTCGAACGCGAGCGCAGGTCGCTCAACCACGAACCACGATAGCGCGGCCAGAGTTAAGCTCGCGAACGTGCAGACGACCACGTAGCCGGGCAAACTCAAACTTTTCGCCACATCAAAATGTGCGACCACTTGCTGCGTTGGAAATCCGTATAGATAGAGCCCGTACGACCAATCGCCCATCCGTTCAGGCAACTTCGGAAGGTGCCAAGGCACGAGCGCGACACCCAAGGCAAAAGTCGAAAACGACACAACCCAAATAATTGTCCGTGTAGACGAGTCGGCCATTGTGCACGCAGCGACCGTCCCCGCCAGCCCGAGCCACCACATGGGTCGAATATGCTTCCGCCAGCTCGCATATGTCGCACCGATTGCGAAAAACAATCCGAGTTTTGCGTGGTAGTAGTCGATGCCCAAATAGCGATCAAATACTGGCATATGTGGGCGCGAAAGCAAGTACAGCGCGAGTAAAGTAGTTGTAGCGGCCACTTTCCACCGCAGTGCGATAGGCAGAAGTCCCAACAACGCTAAACATAGGTAGCAGCGCAGTTCGTACGGTAGCGACCACAGCGAGCCGTTCACGGTGCCCGGTAGCGGATTGTGCGGGAACGCCCCGGGGAGCGCAAATTTGATGCTCCACGCTGTCGCGGTTTTGAAGTATTCCCGAGTCTGAGGATGCTGAAAAAATGCGGCGGGATCTAGACTGCTTAGCGAGAGGCCAATCACGCAAACGCAAACGCAAACACAAGCTACTAGGGCAGGATAAATGCGGCGCGCGCGCTTCCAAAAGAAATCTATAGTTCCCGTAGATCGTTCCCACGACAACGTCACGAGGTAGCCACTCAGCACGAAAAAAATCGCTACGCCAACCCCACCTAGCGTGTCGACACCGATGGATCGCGCGAACGGGTCTCCCAGGGCGCTTCCGCTAAGCGGGTAACAATGACTGAACAACACCAGCCACGCGGCGAGGAGCCTAAGTTCATCAAAATAATTCGCGCGCCTGTCCATTGACGCTAACGATTTGCCCGACTCAACCGCCGGCGCAGGACGTGGCGCAGTGATGCAATGCGTGCCAGCGCAGGCCAAGAGGAAAATCGCGCGCGAACTTGATCTCTCCCTACATGAATAAGTGCGTTACTTCGCACGTAGTCCTCCGCGAGTTTTCGAACCAGTGTAGGGTCGGCTGAAAAGGTCATATCGGACTGACGTCGGATGGCATCGGAGTAGGCCGCGTCAAGCTTCGCTTGGCGATCAGCGTTGTGCGTCGTTTCGGCTGGAACTCGATACTTTGACGTCGTCTTGCGAACCTGAACGAAGTCGCTTTCGATGGTGTATCGAGTCCACAGATTCCAATCTTCGAGCTGATCCATGTCTACAGCGAAGCCACCATATTTCTCAAAAAGTGAGCGATGGAAAAGCACGGCCTGAATTGGCATGAAGTTGTGATGCCATAGCGCAACTCGCGAAAATGCCTCATCGGGAAATCGGTCCCAACTCAACTCCTGATAGCTAGCCGAACTCGAATCCAACACTCGCGTCATCGTGCGCCAAGCTAGGGCGTACGCGCCTTTTAGATTTTGCTCGCGAACAGTTTGAAGCAAGACCTCCACGTGATCAGCGAAAAGCACATCGTCGTCGTCGAGAAAACAGAACCATTCACCTCTGGCTTCGGCAAGCGCTCGGTTGCCAGCAACAGAGCGCCCTTCGGACGGCGACAGTCGAAAGTAGCGAACATCGAGTCGGCCTTCAAATTCGCGACAGATGTCCGCCCCCTCGTCGCTACCGTCCTCCACTACGACCGCTTCGATCGGTCGGTGCGTTTGATTCGCCACTGTCGTGAGCGCCTGTCGAAGAAAGGCGCCTCTCTTGTGAGTTCGAATCAGAATGGACACCAGCGGTAGGTCGGTCGGTGCGTCGGCACGTGGCAAGAATGGATGAAACGCACCATCACGGCGAATTTCGTAACCCCATCCAGCAAATCGAGGCTCAAAGCCTTGGGCGCTTTTGTGTGAGCGCCAAAAATATCGATAATTTTTGGAGAATTTCATCATCGCTCTCGCTATGCCTGCACGCCGTCCAGGGAAACTTTCGGGCAGCATCATTTCGCCAATCGCCATCGACAGCCCAGACAGTATCTGACGGTGTCCCGCGTAACGCGCGCGGAGGCACAAATTTACATAGATGCCTTCGAGAGCCTGTAGTGGCTTGACCTCGTCGGGCTTGCTGTACGTGTGATGGACAACCGCAGCGCGAGCTAGGTAGCGAAGTCGGAATCCAGCACAACGGAGTCGCCATGACAAATCTACGTCCTCACCGTACATGAAAATTCGCGAGTCGAACCCCTCGACCTCGCGCATGGAAGACGTCCGCAATAAAACCGCTGCGCCACTTACCCATTCCGTATCGAGCGTCACCGGGTCATACACCTTTGGATGTTCATATGGAATCTGCCGCATCTCCCAAGCGGCGACGCTCGGCGCATCATTGCTCGCTACGTTAAATAGTTCACGCAGTGCGCCAGGCTCTGGAATCGCGTCTTGGTTTAGCGCCAAAACAAACGGTGCGGCGCTGTCACCGACCAACTTGTTGATCGCGCCGCCGAATCCGATATTCCCTTCGCCGCCTCGCACGGACGTGTCTATGCCGGCAGCGCGCAAGCGGACATAAACGTCCAACACCGGGCCCGAGGTGGGTGTGTCGCCGTCGTTATGACAAACACGCACCGAGAGCGGCACGTCATCTTTCTGCTTGGCATCAATCAGCGCTTCTGCAAGAGCGCTCAACTGCGTCACATCTGGGTGATAAGCAACGATCAGTACGTCAATCACGGGAGTCCTTTTGCGCGGTTCCATTGTCAGCGCGCCGGAGCAGTAGACCGCGCACTGGCCTAGGCAGAAACGCAAGCGCTCGTTCGTAGCGATGTGCGACCGCCAGCGTTTCTCGAACGTCCGCCTCTAACTTTGCAGCGTTACGCGAATGCGCCTCGTGTTCAACGAGTCTCTCGTTCTCTACCCGCCGACATTCCGCTTGCAATGCGTCAACAGTGGCCGCCTGCAGCCGACGTTCAGCCTCGAAATCTGCCAACAGTTTCGCGATAGATGCGTCGCGTTCATCGCGCTGGCGCTGAGCAAACGACAAATCCCCAGAGAGTCGCTGCAACTCAGCGCGAAAAAAAACACCATTGAGATGTTTGGCGGCGACCGCAGCAACGTCTTTAAGCACTGGGCCACTCCCTTGTTCGGGAGACACGCGTTCGTACACCGCGTTCAATTCCGACACCATGTCGTCAATTCCATTGATTTTCTCCGTAGCGTCGCGAACTTTTTGCGAAATCAGCGCCGTTTGATTGAGGTAGCGGTCAAGCAAACGGGCAACATCCATAGGCGTGGAATCCACCGCGTAGATCCAACCTGCCTCGGTCTCACGTACACGCTCACTCAGCGCCCCCGCGTCAGGCACAAGGACCGGTCGGCCCGCGCACCAGACGTCGCTCAGTGTGTACGAATAACTCTCGGGTTGGCGATTTGGAAACAGAACGAGTTCAACGCCATATTTGTCCAAGATGCCGCGCAATTGCGACGGCTCAAACGCGCCATGTATCCAAAGCGAATTGGGGTTTAGCCAACCCTGCGAAAGTTGTCCATCAACGTATCCGACGACGACGATCGGCTGATCGGATGAACGACGTGCCACAACTTCGTGGAGAAACTGCAATCCCTTATGCGGCCCAAGCGCACCAACGACCGCGACTCGACAACGAGGAATGGCTGACGACGACTTCGTTGCGGCGGCAGCTGAATCGACGGACGCGAGTCCGACTTCGCACATCACTCCATTTGGAATAACTATGCAGGTACCGAGCCTGTCGAGCGCCTTATCGGCGAGGTCAGCGATGAACGAACTCGGCGCAATTCTTACGCGCGCCATTTTCGCAAACGCTGCACGCTCGGCCAATTCCGTCTGCGGGACTGATGCGACCGGTTGCGCAAATTCAATATCGTGCAATGTCACGACATAATCAACCTTCGTGTTCACGCAAATCGCTTTCACGACGGCGCGTACGCCCGGCACGGCCGAGTGCGCGTGCACTAGCGAGGGTTGGCCAAGTACGTTTGCGATCTCGTCATACGAATCGGCGCCGCGATGAACACCTTGCAGCGCGTCAATCGGAAAAAAAGCGTTCTCGCGTGGGTGCTCCAAGACGACTTGGAGTTCGCCTACATGCAGTATCCAATCGTTGTTGCGACGCGAACAAATGTCGCGGACGTAACGATCTACTCCGCCCCCATTGGCGGGAACCACGTGAACGACAAAGGATTCGGCGACCAACACCGAATCGCCATTCGTCACGCCCGCACTCCGGCGCTACCGGCGACGGTCGCACCGATGACGGCGTTTGCGCTAACGGCGACCCGGGAAAGACTGAATCGCGACCGTGGCAAACATGACTCGCAACGGCAAGCGGGTAGGGTACGGGTATTCACGTGTCAATTCTAAAGGCGTCAACATGCTTGGCGACCTCCCCACGAAACAACGTGCCCCAATGAACGGTCGGTAGACAGGCGGGCGGTTGGCTCCGGCGGTGGGCATTCGCCGCTAACAAAGTTTCGCTGTTACCCAAGCAATTGCAAGCTCCACCTGCTCATAACCCAAGAACACAAGCAGAAGCACAGTCATCACGCACACCCACGCTAACGCACGCTTGCCGATCGACATGCGTTTCGCGGTGTCTTCGGGAGTGTCCTGATCGCCACTTGACGGTACATTTGCCATACTGTCATTTTACGATTGCAATGCCCGCCACATCGTGAGCGCAACCGTGCAAGGAACTGTTCATGCCGTCGACATCGCCGCAAGCCGATCACTACGCCCACGAATACCAGAATTGGCGCTGGCAGGTGCCCGAGTTCTTTAACGTGTCGACGGCGTGCGTACATCGTTGGGCCGCCGATGCCACGCGCTATGCGACCACCGCAATCACGTGGGAAGATGAATCAGGGGCGAGCGCGCGCATCACGTATGGCGAACTTTCCGCACAAACACATAAGCTTGCCTCCGCGCTCGCCGCGCATGGCGTGAAGGCGGGCGATCGCGTGGCGATTTGCTTGCCGCAACGCATCGAAACTGCCGTGTCTTTGCTCGCCGTGTTACAGCTCGGTGCCGTTGCGGTGCCGCTCACGGTGCTCTTCGGGCCGGACGCACTCGCGTTTCGATTGAACAACGCACAATGCTCACTCGCCATTTGTGACGACGCCTCACTCTCCAACGTGCTCTCCGTGCAATCGAGCGTTCCGTCCCTCGTCGGAGAGGGGCGAATCATCGCTTGCGCAGGCGCGCAACACGTTAATGCGCTTGACTGGAACACATTTGTTGCGTCGGGCAAAAACGAGCATGCCGTCGCCCGAACGCGCGCGGATGACGCCGCGATCATCATCTACACGAGCGGTACCACAGGCCCGCCGAAGGGTGCGCTGATTCCGCATCGTGCGATGTTCGGAAATTTGCCCGGCTTCATTTATTCGCACAACCAATTTCCGCAGCCGGGCGATGTTTTTTGGTCGCCAGCTGATTGGGCGTGGACCGGCGGTTTGTGGGATGCGCTATTGCCGACCCTGTACTTCGGCCACACGTTAGTGGGCTATCGCGGACGCTTCGATCCGGAGCGTGCGCTGTCGCTCATGGAACGCCATCAAGTCACCTGCACTTTCCTTTTTCCCACGGCGCTCAAGATGATGATGAAGGCCGTGCCGAATCCGCTCGAACGCTACTCATTGAAGCTGCGCGCCATCATGAGCGCAGGCGAGAGTGTTGGCGAAACGGTGTTCAATTGGACGCAGCAAGCGCTTGGCGTAACGCTCAACGAAATGTTCGGACAAACCGAACTCAATTACGTTGTTGGCAACTGCACTACGTTGTGGCCAGCACGCGCGGGGAGCATGGGCCGCGCCTATCCCGGCCATCGAATTGCGGTGTTAGACAACGACGGCAACGTACTACCCGCTGGCGAAACCGGTGACGTCGCCGTGAACCGCCGCGACATACACGGTGACCTCGACCCTATTTTTTTCTTGGGATACCTTGGCAACGAAGCCGGTACGCAAGCAAAATATTCCGGCGACTGGTGCCGCACCGGCGACATGGCGCGCCTAGACGCCGAAGGTTATCTCTGGTACGAAGGCCGCAGCGACGACGTAATCAAAAGCGCGGGCTATCGCATCGGCCCCGGCGAGGTTGAAAGCTGTCTGATCCAGCATCCTGCCGTGGCCATGGCCGCGGTCATCGGCAAACCCGACGCCGAACGCGGCGCGATCATCAAAGCGTTCATCGTGCTCGGCGCAGGCCACAGTGCGAGCGCAGAACTAGAGGCCGATCTAGCCCGCCACGTGCGGGGTCGGCTGGCGCCATACGAGTATCCTAAGGAATTTGAGTTTGTGACAGAGTTGCCGATGACTACTACAGGAAAGATTCAGCGGAAGGTTTTGCGGGATCGAGAAGCTTCTACCGCACAAGTCCGATGACGGATAAAGCGAACGCAAAGCGACCGAGTTTGGGTCTGTTGCCGGCACCCATCTTTAGCAATCGCGTTCGCGTAGTTATTCGTTTGGCGGTGAATCGATTTTCGAAAACTTCATGTGTTCATCGAAATACAAGAACGAAATCGCGGCTTGATTCACTAACCAGCGTGGCCGAGCAGTGGGGTACTGGATACTATGGTTCTTAGAAAACTGTTGCGGTGGATTCGATGCAGAGGCCAATGCGCCCACGCGAACACTCACGAAGCAGCCAATACCGGCCGCCGCTTGATACGCTGCAACGGTCGATCAAGCAGCAGGACGAATACCCACGACAAAGCCAACGTCGCCAGAATCGACAAAATGGCAAACACTGGTCCGCGCACAGGGGCGATCCACAGCATGGCGAAGCCGCCGCATACGGTGTGAAGCAAATAGATCGGATACGACAAATCGCCCAGCCATTTGTCGAGTGCAGATTGTGGGCGTTCGTGAACTGAGACGACGATCCAAGCGGAAAGCAAACTTGCATAGTAAATGCCCGCTTTCCATGGCCAACCGGACCAACGAAACCAGAAAAGCGAATGCACAAACCACGCCGCGACAGACGCGCGCGGCGCGGCGAAGCGGCGCAGCGGTTCCCGATAGTGCGCAACCAGCGCACCAATCGAAAATGCGAGGCAGCAAGGCCAAAACGTAGCGTAGCGAACCGCGAACGTGTCAGTGCCCAATCGGTAATACGCGATGAAGCCAAGGCCTAGCGCGAAAAACGCCCAAGCGAAATATTTTCGCCATGCCATGAGTGGCATCAATAGGTAGAAGCCCACTTCAATGCCGAGCGCGTTGGCCACAGCAATCGGCATAGCTTCACGCTGAAAAACGGGCAGCAACGTGATTGGAAACCACCAGCCCGACGCTGATTGCGGAATGCCAAACTCAGGGTTGAGCGCTGTGGGCGCAATGCCCGCGTTTCGTAACAACAATACAGCCAGCATACCCAGCAATGCCGCCGCGTAATACGGCGGAAAAATGCGAAGGAATCGGTTCACTCCGTATGCGGCAAGACCGCGCGCAGTGAAGCCATATTTATCGAGCAACACGCAGGTCATGAGAAATCCGCTCAGCACGAAAAAGCCCCACACAGCATAGGCAGCATAGCCATGCGGCGCGTTGACCCACAGGTGCGTAATCGCCACAAACATAGCTAGCGCAAAGCGAAAAGCACCGAGACCGAGATTCATGCGTTGATGCTAGCAGCCTGCTCGTGGCGCGCTACAGCGCGAATACTGCCGAGGCATCAGCGCCCGCCGCTACCCACTCCGCAAACTCATCCCGCAACCGCTCGCTCTCAGCCACTGCGGTTTGCCACACTGCGATGCGGCCCTTCAAATCGTGGGCGTAACGCGTGAAGTCGGTGCGATCAGGGAGCTTGCCGTTGGGTAGCGTGGCGACCCATTCGGGGTTGGGTGCGAGGACGATGACGTCGTCCAAAAAGTGTGTGGAGCGATGACGCCATTTGAGCG
>DAINAJ010000126.1:6713-8536 GCA_036733505.1 Casimicrobium sp. | reverse complement strand
CGGTTGATGCTGAGCGGGGACGAGAGGCTGTAGTAAACGCTGTATTCCGGCAGCGATGGCGATACCGTGCCGCCGGAAAACGTTCCGCTAAAGGCATTGCTTGTGTTTACTGTGTCGCCGTTAAACGGCAGTACGTCCACAAGGCGGATGAGTGGGAATGCGCTACCCGATGTGTTGCGGTAAGTGAGCTGCCAGCTCTGCGCGCCTCCCTGTTCTATGAACGGCGTGCTCGTCGCTTTGCTCACGAGTAGCCCCTGCGGAACGCTTGCGACTAGATCAACAATTGCAAGCCGGTCCTCTAGTGACGACCACACGGGATTCGTGAAGAGTGGACTGGGATCAAGCGCGTGCTCGACAGTTGCTGTGCTGTGAATGTTTGCGTTGTTTGCCGCAGCGACATTGATCTCAGCGACGTACAGCAGCATGGGAAGTATTTGACCTGGCGTGGCGTTTTCAATGCGCCACTCCAGCACAGTCGCTGGTGCGTTAGTTTCGGGATTGATACCGGCGTACGGAGGGCTAAACAGCGCTGGCACGGCCGAGCCTACGACGTAGTCCAAGGTGCTTGGCAAATATGTTTTCACGATCAACGGGAGCGTTGACGGTGGTGGATTGGAGTCGCCACTGTTGAAACGAACGTCAATCGCAAATTCAACTGGCTCCCCGTAACGAATTTCTGTGATCGGTGCCAACGCGCCGGTGACCACGTTTCTCGCTGCTGAAAGGCTGATACTGGTATCGACGGTGCGGACAATCGCGTGATCGTTTTCCGCGTAGGTCCAAGTATTCGCGTTGCCGAAATTGAGCGAGGTTCGGTTGGGTAACCGCGTTCCAGACGCAGTCGCGATGACCTCATAACTACCGCGCAGCGACATGTCCACAAACGCAGGCACCGTATTGACACGAACGCGAACCCGTTTGATCGCAGGATACAGGCCACTGCCGGGCGGACTCTCCAGCGACGGGGGCGGCAACACTGGGTTAAACCCCTGACTCAGACTCGTTGGCAGGCTAGCACTAAACCAAGTACCACTGGAGCATTCGGGGGCAGAAAGTTGGCTTCGCGCTTGCGATCGCGCGGGTTCGTTCGCATCCCAATCAATATTGCTCACCGTACCCGCGTCGGTGCTGAACTCCACTGAATAGCCCGCTGCATTGAGCACGGGCGACGTCGCATTGAGCCCCGAAAGGTAAATCGTAAATGGATGCCCCAACGGCATTTCGGTGCTGACGGCTAACGGGTCAAAGGGATTACGCAGCCGGGTGCGGGTGTTGTCCCATTCGTCACAAAATTGTGCGTTTGGGCGCGCGGTGAACGCGCTGTTTGAAAAGTAAAACTCCGACTGGATGTTGCTGCCTGGGAAAACGTATCCGTGTCGACAATCGGGATCTGAAGTGTCGCGCAAACATTGAGTCCCGCTCACTGACGCTGTATCTAGGCGTGGATTTCGCCAGAGCTTCCGATAGAACGTGCCGCCCGAATCGAGCGTGCGAATGCTGAAATTGTTCGTGTCGTCGTCAAACGTCTGCACTCCAGCGAAACCGTCGTTGATCGCGGTGGCGTCCGGTTCGGTTGCGCCGCCGCCACTTGGGAAGCTGAGCGCACGCAGTTGCCCCGCCGACAACACGCCTAAGTTTTGTCGAACCGTGACAGAACCATCCCCCGTGCCACCATCGTTTACCGATAGCACCGGCAACGCCGGGTAAAAGACGATGACCATGCCTACAAAAACGTAGCGCCGGGCGACGGTTTGTCCGTCGACTTGATGAGTCGGCAGTGTTGAGGGATTGAAAGTGTTGGCGGTTGGTGCGATTGTGATCGT
>DAINAJ010000126.1:4116-6613 GCA_036733505.1 Casimicrobium sp. | reverse complement strand
GCGAGCTCCAGATCAAACTGCGGCTTCGATGAAACAATGTCACCGCAAGGAAGCATTGTCACAGTGCTTGAGTTGCGCGTCTCAACACAGGTAACGTTTGCTTCGGTCAACGAGTCCTGATAACCAGTACGCTGCACGGAGCCTGCAGCTTGCTGATTGGTAGCGCTAATCGTCGCAGATGGAACCAACACCGTTCCGTCGGGCACAGTGAAGCGGGGCCGAGCGCGCACGAGTACGTTGCGCGTGCTACCCGCAACGACCGCACCTAGTTCGCAAGTCAATGTTTGGGCAGCGATGACGGAACCGGCAAGGCAGTAGCTTGGAATCGGCGCGCCAGCAAACGCAGCGTTGGGTGCATCTACAAAGTCGACGCCCAGGGGCAGCGTGAAACTGATGCGAGTGGCGGATGCGGTTTGATGCAGCACGCGGTAGCGCAACTCATAGGTAAGCAGATCCAGCGTGCGAATGACGTGATTGGTGGCGCTTGCATCATTGCCCGAATCACTGTTTGCCGCGAAGGTACCCGTCCCGGTTCGTGCCTGATTGGACAGAGACGGATTGGCGACAATGATGTCGACGCAGCTTCGTCCCGGCTCGGCAAGTGCGGCACAAGCCGGTTCCTGCGACCAAGCGGCTGACGACAGGAGCGCTAAGCAGGCAAACCAAACCGCGCCGACAGCACGCATGGCGCTTCGGCCGCGCCGCGATAACAGCGGTGTCATAGGCGAGGGGTGTTTTTGGGCGATGCGCTTCTAAGCAACACGACCAATCCCGCCATCAATAACATAAGGACCGCAACAGTTAGCGCGAGCGCGTCCAACGTTGGCACCCCTGCCGCCGCGGGCAATTCAGTCGCGGAGATCACCGCGAGTCCCAACGAAAAATTGTTGTCCGGCGCGTTGGGTGGCGTTGGATCCATATCAACAGCGGTCACCGACAGTGTGGTTAAGTCGATTGCCGTGCGAATCCACACACCCACGCTGTCCATACCTTTTGTGTATCCCACCGTCTGACCCTGCACCGGAACCGGGACGTTCGAGCAGGTTGGTGTTGTGGTGCTGACGTCACCGTAACGACCGTCAAACTGCAGCGTCGACGCCGTGCTGGTGGCGGCGGGCGCACAGAGTGGAAAGCTAGGAGCCGACACGGGTGTGAAGCTCAGGCTTACGGGCGGGCGCGGCAGCGTCGAATCGCCAAAGTGCACGGCGGCCGCCCATCCATTAGGACCCGTGACGGTGACGCGCTCACCTTGGTCAACGTTGTCGATAAAAATCCACGATCCGGCGGGCAGTGCTCCTCCCACGAGGGACGTAAAGCTCAAAGCGCTAGTGATCGTGGTGCCCGTGCCCGAGTCAAAGTACACCGCAGCGCGATCCGACGGCGGCGCGGGCAAGCCGACAGGGCCACCGGCCGCGTTGTAGCCCGTAGCAAACGAGGCGGCGCTCAGCGCCGGAATGCCACCGTTGTACCCCGGCGCACCGGTGATCATGGTGATACCAGGTTGCGGTTGGTTCGGCGCAGAAAAGTAGCCGTCGTCATTGGTGCCCACACCAAAACCATTCCAACTCGCGACGCCCCCACCAACGTTTAAGGAGACGGCAATCGTGCCTGTACCGCGTTCCACACCCGGGACCGTTGCATTGAGCGTTTGTGAGGTTGCCGTGTTCCCCGATCCAAACGGTGCGAGCGCATTGAATGAACCCCACTTCAGCAACTGCGCATGCGCCGTACCGGTTATCGCCAGCAAGCAAATCAAAGCACACGCGGTGGTCGCACGCATATGAACTGCGACGCGCTTAATCCCAATTTCATTTTTCATAGCAACGCTTCCAGATCTGTCGTGCGCCAGAGACGCGCACGTAATGGTCTTAGATGCTAGGTAGGTCCCAACGAATGCGCTATTGCACGGACGGCCTACTGCGAACGGCTTACGCCGTGACGTCGACATAACGCGGCGAGCGGAGCGGTGCCTAACGTAACGGTGAGCCAGTTACATCGACGTCAGGGTCAGTGGCTACTGAGCCGCGCACGTTCGTGAATAGCTGCGTCGACTCCCATTACTAGCGAACAAATTCGCAATGCGCAGCAAGGCCGATCTTGTCGTGCCTCGGTAACATGTTGCTTTCCATCATCATCCACGCGTAGAAGTCGTATGAGCGATTTTCCAAAAGACATTTACACCGAACCCGAAAATCCAGACGTCGATACGTTGGCCAATCTTGGCCCGCTCGCGGGTATGGCGGGCATTTGGCACGGTACGCGCGGATTGGACACGAGTCCGAAAGAAGATGGACCAGAGAAGCGGGCATTTATCGAGCGCATCGAACTGCAGCCGATTGATCCGCAGATGAACGGGCCGCAGCTTCTGTATGGCCTGCTCTATCACACGCATATCACTAAGCCCAACGAGGTCGAGACGTTTCACAGCCAAGTGGGCTATTGGTTGTGGGAACCCGCGACAGGGATGATCGTGCATACGCTCACTATTCCGCGTGGA
>DAINAJ010000126.1:2281-4016 GCA_036733505.1 Casimicrobium sp. | reverse complement strand
CATCCCGAGGGAACCGACGCCACCTATCGCGTGCAGGAATCGCTCAAGGCGCTAGTGCAGCAAGGCGGCGCGCGGAAAACATTTCGCTTGAAGCCTGACGCCAACAAGGCGCTCGCTCAATTGGTGAAACTACTCGGTGCGAGCACAGAGACGAAGGCTGTGGAAGCCGCGATCATGGCGATGCGTGATTCGCTGCAAACTGAGGTCGTTGCAAAAAAGCAACGACAGCGCAACGCCGCATTGCGACTCGTCAAATAGCCGTTGACGATTCAAATGTAGTCATACACAATTCGTTCCAGTAGTAAATATTTCCGCAACCCAATTTTTAAGGACTTCGTTTCAGCCATGACAACGCAACGCAATATCAACATGCTACGCACGCCGAACCCGGCTGGCACGGGCATGTCT
Source organism: Casimicrobium sp. (assembly GCA_036733505.1). Taxonomy (GTDB): domain Bacteria; phylum Pseudomonadota; class Gammaproteobacteria; order Burkholderiales; family Casimicrobiaceae; genus Casimicrobium. Next base: position 3,608 of record DAINAJ010000126.1, on the reverse strand, counting down.
GCATTTGCACTGCGTGGCAATTGCGCTGGTGCGAAAGCCGCAATGAAGCGATCCCTCGCCGCGATTAACCGTCCATTTGGTAACGGATATGTCAGCGGTCACGGTTCACTACCGACTCGAATGTTTGATGCAGGAGCGCCTAGCGAATAGGCAACAGCAACAAACAGGTTTCACCCGAAAACCCCGAGTCGTCGCAAGACCTCGGGGTTTTTTGTTTTTGTTCTGTTGCGTTTGTCGCATCACATTTTTAGTTTCGGAGGCTTTATGGTTTTGGTTGATTTCACGGTCGCAGAGCGATGGCGAATATTCGGCGAATTGTCGTTTGCGCCGGTTCGTCGCATGGAAACGCCGATTTCAACGTCGCGCACTGCGCTGCCGACACAAACGGCGACAAGCAGCACGCGCGGACACGTCGATCCGCAAGAAAGCGCGGCACGTCAACACGCACAAGCGACGTTGATGCACCGTATGTTGTAACCCGTTCAAGTACCCAGCGGCAACGCGCGTTCAGCCTTCAGATTTTGGGCGAAGCACGTCACCGTAAGCAGTTCAGCACCTCAACCGCGAGACGCATGAACGCCGGTCGCAACCGGCACTTTTTTGGAGTGACGCGAATCGATACTCTTTTCGCGGCACTCAACCCGTTTTCAGGAAGGCACGGCTGGATACCGTGTCACGCAACCGATCGTTATCTGTAATCTAGAGCACACATTGAGCAGGTAACGTCAAGCTCGGCTGAAGGACGACAGCCGCCGCCCCTCCTCCCCGAAGGCTAGGTGGCTCGTCCCGGTAAGTTCGCGTGCGCTAGAGGTGCGGCTAGTGCGCGAGGTGCAAGTCCTCACCTGAAATCCTTTTTTTTGGTTTTTTGAAAGTTTCGCAACACGTGCATGAAGGCAGCCCAAAAGCACACAGTCTCCGTCGGACGCGATGGAGCTGAGATCCGCAGAATGGCCTTGGCGGACGAAGTGTCGAGCGATCGATACATCGGTGGTGTAAAGCACGCGTTGCGAAATTTTTCAAAAGCCCTTAGGACCACTACGGCAAGCCCGCAATGCGTCGTTTCGCAACGGCCTTCGCAACTGTCTTAAACGTGAGACCAACACGTATGATTGTTGGCAATCGCCCAACGACTGCGCCATGCAATGACTATCGACCTTCGCCGCCTAGAAGAAATTTCACAAAATGCCTCGCGACCAGATCGTGGTTTGATGATTGACGGCTGGAGCGTTGGGCTCTCACCCGGGTTAGCAAAACGCTCCCGCTGCATCAACGCGTTTTACGCGTCGGCTCGTGCGTTCGAGGTCAATCTCATCGAAGCGAAGCGCGC
>DAINAJ010000126.1:0-2181 GCA_036733505.1 Casimicrobium sp. | reverse complement strand
CGTTTTACGCGTCGGCTCGTGCGTTCGAGGTCAATCTCATCGAAGCGAAGCGCGCGTTTGCGCTGGCGGGCTTGCCGTGTATTTTTCGGATAACGCCATTCGTGAATGACGGGGCATTAGACCAGCACCTTGAAGCTTTAGGGTACGTGAAATACGACGCTGCAGATGTGCAGATTCTGGACCTCGATGCGTTGGACATAAGCCACGTTCGTGCGACGTCCGCGCGATTCTCGCTTGAAGCAAATTTGCGAACCGCGGCACAGTGGGTTGCCAAAATGCGCGGCGATAGCGAAGTCGAAATGGCGGGCCTCGCCGAGCGCTGGCACTTGAGCACTGCGGCCGTGCTGCCGTCGTTTGCATTTGATGCGAACGATGTGCGCGTTGCGCGATCCGTTGTAATTCGCGAACACGATCATGTCGGTATCTTTGACGTGGGCACGGATGCGGCGCACGTGAACAACGGCTACGCCACCGCGCTGCTTGCGCGACAGCTGTGCGATGCGAAAGAAAGCGGTGCGCGCGTTGCGTACCTACAAGTACGTGCCGACAATCCTGCACGACGCATCTATGAGCGATTCGGATTTCGTACGGCGTACCAATACTGGTATCGCGCGCTGCCGGCTGACGCGGACTAACCGTTGCTGCGTCGGCGACATTAGTTTGCGTCGCATCAGCGCAACGCGTGTTAGCGCCTACTCTCTGAATTTGGCACGAAGCATGGCAACATGAAGCGACGCGGCGTATGATCGATTAATGCTTCATTCACGCCTTTCGCGCACTGCCTCGCGCATTACTGTTGCAGCCCTTCGACTATCCCGCGGCACCGAACACACATCGTCGACCCGCGCGCGAGTTGTCAGATGCTGACGCTTCTCAACATTCTCGCGGGCATTGCGCTCCTAGTTTGGGGCACTTACCTTGTGCGCACGAGCATTCTGCGGGTGTATGGCGCAGAACTGCGACGCTTTCTTTCGGTAAACGTAGGTAATCGTTTCATGGCGCTGTGGGCGGGCTTGGGCGTCACGAGCTTGCTGCAAAGCTCCACAGCTACGGCACTGCTGACCACGTCATTCGCGGGCAGCGGCCTGATCGCCACAGCGCCCGCGCTAGCAATCATGCTTGGCGCAGACATTGGCACCTCGCTCGCTGCAGTGTTTCTGTCCCGCGACTTGAGTTGGCTTTCGCCACTGTTGATTTTTGTTGGCGTCATCGTATTCCTCTCTAAGCAGCGCAGCCAAGCTGAGCACTTAGGACGCGTAGCCATTGGCCTTGGATTGATGATGCTTGCGCTGCAACTGATCGTTGCTGCCGCGCGACCGCTTACACAAACGGTGGGAGTAAAAGCCATTTTCACCACGATCTCTGGCGACCCGTTGCTGGATTTGGTGATCGCCGCCGCAGTGACAGTATTGGCATATTCGAGCCTGGCAGTCGTTCTACTCGTTGCCACGCTGACTGCTTCGCAAGTGATCGGGTTGGATACCGCGCTGCCGCTCGTGCTCGGCGCCAACATTGGAAGCGGCGCGCTTGCAGTGTTGATGACATTAAAGTCGTCGGCCGAAGTTCGACGCGTTCCTCTGGGCAATTTGTTGTTCAAATTGGTTGGTGCGTTAGCCACAATTCCATTCATTGGTTTGATCGCTAGAGCAGCAGGCGAATCCGGGTTTGGCGAATCTCAGGTGGTGATTGCGTTTCACCTGGTTTTTAACGTGGCGCTGGCCGCACTGTGCATTCCGCTGGTTCACATAGTGGCCGATTTAACGCACCGGCTACTACCCGCAGCACCGATGACACACGACGAGAGCCAAGCGAAACATTTGGATCCGCTGGCCTTGCCCACACCGTCGCTTGCGCTCACCTGCGCAGCGCGCGAAGCATTGCGGATTGGCGATTTCGTCGAGCAGATGCTAGCAACTCTTGGCCGACTCATGCGCACCAATCACCGTGCGTCGGCCGATGAGATCCGGCGCTTGGACGACGTCGTAGATTCGCTCTACAAGCAAGTGAAGTTCTACCTGACCCAAGTGAGCCGAACGCCCATGGGTGAACGCGACAGTCGGCGTTGGACAGACATTATTTCGTTCACCATTAACCTCGAACAAGTGGGTGACATTATCGAGAAGAGCGCGAACGATGTGGTCAGCAAGAATATTGATCGCAATCGCAATTTTTCCGAAGCGG
>DAINAJ010000125.1:6751-8970 GCA_036733505.1 Casimicrobium sp. | reverse complement strand
GGGCAACAAGTTGCGCACCCGACGATCAACTACGGCCGACGCGCCGCGCCAGCCGAGCGAATCGGACTAAATTTCCACCATCTCGAAATCGTCTTTGCGCGCGCCGCACTCAGGGCAGGTCCAGTTCATCGGCACGTCGTCCCACTTGGTGCCGGCGGCGATGCCGTCTTCGGGCCAGCCCGTCGCTTCGTCGTAAATCCAACCGCAAATCAGGCACATGTACTTTTTCATAACGCTTTCGACGCTCGTTGCGAGCAGAATCTGACAAACCGCGCGATTGTAGGTTACGCGCAGTGAACCTCTTGGGCAAACTAGAATCATAGATTGACGACGAACAAAGACGGGGTGGCCTTGGTGGAGATTGCAGAAGAGCACGTAGCGACGGCGCAGCCCGCGTCCGCGATACCGACAGCGCATCGCAAACTCGGCGCCATCCTGCTCGCCAAAGGCAAGATCGACGAAGCCGAGCTTGATCGCGCGCTTCGCCTGCAAGCCGCGTCCGCCCGACCCGACAAACTCGGTAATTTGCTCTCCACGCTCGGCATCGTCGCCGCGCGTGACATCGCGCAAGCGCTCGCCGATCAGTCCAATCTACCGTACGTCGAAACTTCCGCCTTCCCCGAAATGCCGATTTTGGAAGAGCGCATCTCCGCGCGCTTCCTGCGCGACGCACGTGCGTTGCCGATTGAAGAAGACGAAGATTCGCTAACGCTCGCCGTGGCCGATCCGTCGGACGAATTCGTTCGCCACTCGTTCGAGCTAGTAACCAATCGCAAAGTGCATCGCGTGGTCGCCGTCGGCACCGACATCGACGCCGCGATTGAACGCCTGTACGGCAGCGGGCGCACAGCCGTGGGCCAGCTCACCGATGGCGACTTAGAAACGCGCCTTGACGCCGACGCGCTCGGTGACGACGTTCAACAGCTCAAAGACTTGGCCTCCGAAGCGCCAGTGATTCGGCTCGTGAGTCTCATCATCACCAACGCGCTTGACGGTCGTGCCTCCGACATTCACATCGAGCCGTTCGAGAATCGTCTGATCGTGCGCTACCGTATCGACGGCGTGCTGCACGAAATCGAATCGCCGCCCAAGCGACTCGCCGCTGCCGTGATTTCGCGCATCAAAATCATGGCGAACCTTGACATCGCCGAGCGCCGCCTGCCGCAGGACGGTCGCATTCGTTTGCGCCTGCAAGGCAAAGACATTGACCTTCGCGTCTCCACCGTGCCCACGATGCACGGCGAGAGCGTGGTGATGCGTATTCTCGACAAGAGCGGCGTGCAGCTGAACTTTGAAAAGCTTGGCTTCGCACCCGACATCCTCGCGAAGTTCAAAGAAGCACTGGCACAGCCCAACGGCATCTTGCTCGTCACCGGTCCGACCGGTAGCGGTAAGACGACCACGCTCTACACCGCACTTGATGAACTCAATCAGCCCGACGTCAAAATTCTCACGGTCGAAGACCCGGTCGAATACCAGATGGCCGGGATCAATCAGATTCAGGTTAAACCGCAAATCGATCTGACCTTCGCCAACGCGCTGCGCTCGATTGTTCGCCAAGATCCGGACATCATCATGATCGGCGAGATTCGCGATCTCGAAACCGCCGAAATTGCCGTGCAAGCCGCCCTCACCGGCCACCTCGTTCTCTCCACGCTGCACACCAACGACGCGCCGGCCACAGTGAACCGCTTGATGGACATGGGCGTTGACGACTACTTGCTGACCAGCACGCTCGTTGGAGTGCTCGCGCAGCGCCTCGTGCGTACGCTTTGCCCGCACTGCCGCGAGCCGCACACGATGGACGCCGCCGTCGCCAAAGAAATCGGCATGAACCGCATCACGGACGAACCGCGTCCGGTGGTTTACAAAGCCGTCGGTTGCACGCAGTGCGGCAACACCGGCTTCACGGGCCGTCAATGTATCGCCGAGATGATGCCGCTGACCGAGCCTATTCGTCGCCTCATCATGCAAAAAGCCAACGCCAGCGAACTGCGCCGTGCGGCGCTCGCCGAGGGCATGCTGCCGATGTACGACGACGGCCTCCGGAAAGTCGCTGCCGGCACCACGACCATCGAAGAAGTGCTTCGCGCGACGCGGGAAGGCTAAGCGGTGGCGCTCTACGCATTTGAAGCCGTCCGTCCGTCCGGCGAGCCCGTCTCGGCGCAGGTTGAGGCCGCAAACGAAGCCGAAGCCATTGAGCGCGTTCGCGACCAAGG
>DAINAJ010000125.1:5295-6651 GCA_036733505.1 Casimicrobium sp. | reverse complement strand
GCGCGCCCGCTCATGGAAACCGGTTTGTACCCAAAACTCGCGGTTCACATGGTCGCCGTCGGCGAAGAAACCGGGCGTTTGGACAAAATGCTTTTGAAGGTTGCCGAGGTCTACGACAGCGAGGTCAACACCGCGTTGAAACGCGCGCTGGGGCTGATGGAACCGATTTTGATTTTGACGTTAGCGGTCGTCGTCGGCGGCATTGTGTTCGCGTTGATGAGCGCTTTGCTTGGGATGACGGAATTTAATGGTTAGATCGCGGTCACACTTTGGACAAAGCGCGGCGCGAGATGATTTCGTTCAGCGCGAGCCCGTAACCGTTCGTGGTGAGCCTGTCGAACCATGAACGTGTATCCAAACCAAACAGCTTTTTAGCGCCAGCGACCAGCGGGCGGTCGATAGCGGACGTTTTATTATGAAGTCGACTTAGAGAAAATAATGCCCGAAAGCGCCGCTAGAATGCGGCTCAATAGGAAAAGTTACTAAATTTTGCAACGGACGATTTACCGCTGCCGACACCGGAGAGACACCATGAAACAAAAAACAAGCAAACAAAAGAAACAGCAAAGCGGCTTCACGCTGATGGAGCTCTTGGCCGTGATCGTCATTATTGGCGTGTTGGCGGCGACGATTGGCTCGCGCTTTATCGGTCAAGGTGAGGCAGCTCGCGCGGGCGCGGCCAAAACGGAAATGGGCCAATTGGTGCAAGCGCTCGATCTGTTCAAGCTCGAAATTGGACGCTATCCGGCCGCTGGCGAAGGCCTTGAGGGGCTGATCAAAAATCCGGGCAACGTGCCGAACTGGAACGGCCCGTACTTCCGTAAAGAAAACATCAAAGACCCGTGGGGCAACGACTATAAGTACTCGAGCCCCGGTCCGAATAACGCACCCTTCGAAATCAAATCACTCGGCGCCGATGGTCGCGAAGGCGGCGAAGGCCCGAACGCTGACATCACGAAGAGCTAGGCGCTAACGCCACACACCAATGAGCGCCGCCCGGACTCCGCGCGATGCGGCCTGTTCCGGTCGTGCATCGCCACGCGCGTTGACGGCGCACAGTCGCGGCTTCACCATGCTGGAGCTGCTCGTCGTCATCGCCATCATCGGCATGATCGCCGTGCTCTCGCCGCCGATGTTTTCCAGCAGCGTCGCGTCGGCCGAGCAACGCGCTACCGCTCGTTCAGTCGCGCAAATCATGCGCCTCGCGCGCAGCGAGGCGATTGCACAGCGCAAGGACATCGCGGTCGAGTTCGATCTTGCGCAGCGCACGTACCAAATTCAAGGCGGCAAACGCAGTGGCAAGTGGCCGGAGACGATTGAGTTGCAGCTCACCACCACCGTCGCCGAAACCGTGGA
>DAINAJ010000125.1:2263-5195 GCA_036733505.1 Casimicrobium sp. | reverse complement strand
CCCGTGCCCACCAAGCAGCAGCGCCAGACCAATCCTTGGTGGACAGTGGGCTGCCCAACTTACGTAGCCATACGCTCGTCTTGGTAGGCGACGACTTGGCGTCGCTCCCCGGTACCAAGCGCGGCCAAGTCCGCGCCTACAGCGATGCATCGGCGGTTTTATTCACGCTACGCAGACCGCCGTTGTCGCACGGCTTCACGCTCATCGAACTCCTCGCCGCGATTGCGTTGCTGGCGCTGCTCGCGACGATTCTCATGGGCACTGTGCGCGGGGCGGAGCGCTCCGTCTCGGCGGCTACCGATTTGGTTGAACGCACCGAACAATACGCACGGACACAGAGTTTTTTACGCGAACATATTTCGGGCGCGTTGCCGCTGCGGTGGCGAAAAGAACCGGGCCAGCCACTTAAATTCGATGGCAAGGCCGACAGCATCACCTACCTTGCGCCCGTGACCTCGCAGATCGCGGAGGGCGGCGTCATGTGGTGGCAGCTCACCGTGGCGCGCAGCAACGGCGCAGTGCCACGCAACCAGCTCGTGTTGCGCCGCGTCGCACAAGACCCGGATGAAAAGGCCGTGCCGGACGTGCCCGCGACTGATACGGTGGTGTTGGCCGATGGCATTGATGCTGTGAAGCTCGCGTATTTCGACGTGGGACCCGATCCGTTGACCGAACCGGACACCGGCACTTGGGTCGACAGCTGGAGCGAGAACTCGCGCATGCCGTCGATGGTGAGCATTCGCGTGACCGAGCAGGGCGGTCGCGAATGGCCAGAGCTTTTGGTGCCGTTGCGCCTCACCCAAGCGCTGGGTTGCAACTTTGATTTCCAGAAGCAGCGCTGCATCCTGCCGGGCGTGGTGACGCGATGACATACCGCTTGCATCAGCACTCGCAGCAAGGTCTCGCGCTTATCATGGTGCTGGGGCTCGTGATTTTTCTCTCGATCATTGCCCTTAATTTCAGCGACAACCAGCGCGTATCCACGCAAGTCACGGCCAACACCTTGGCCTCGGCTTCGGCGCAGGCTGCGGCCGACGGCGCCGTGCATCGGATGGTGTTTGAGCTGTCCCGGCCACGCCCAATCGATGCCCAAGCGGCGCTCGAACAGTGGAAATCTAATGGTTTAGTGCACGAATGGACCGACAATGGCGTGCAGGTGGCGGTTTCGGCCAAAAGTGAGGCTGCTAAAATTGATTTGAACTTTGCCGCAGAGCCCTTACTCAAAAAGGTGTTCACGTCGGCAGGGGCAAGCGACGAGGAAGCTGATGCGATTGTTGCGGCCGTCAAAGATTGGACGGACGCCGACAATAACAAGCGACCCAACGGTGCTGAGGCAGACGACTATCGGACCGCTGGAAAAAAAGTACTACCAGCCAACGACTTTTTCATCGCAATCGAGGAATTACAAAACGTGATCGGCGTCAGCCCGAAACTCTACAACGCGGTTGCGCCCATGCTTACCGTCAACGCCAGATCTCCGGGCGTCGATCCGCAGGTTGCCTCGGTCGCAATTTTGTCGCTGGTGCCAGGGCTCGATATGGGCTTCGTCACGACATGGGTTGAGCAACGCGATCAAGCGTTGCGCGATGGAACGCAAGTTCCCCCGATTCCTTTCAGCAGCCCGTATTTCGCTACGGGGCAAAACTCCGTTCGTATTCGTGCTGATGCGCTCGGCCCGACGGGCGTACGTGCTTCGCGGGAAGCCAGCGTGCGTCTCGGTGGCGTACAGCGCGGTCGTCCGCAGTTTTATCTCTGGCAAAAGGGCCTTCCGCTGGATGCGCTCCCCATGACCGCACCCGCCGGGGCGACGTCAGCCGTTTCAGGATCGTTCAATGGCTGATTTGCAGTCGCCCCAATCCGCCGCCGGCCGTAGCGCCAGCGAATTTTTGCGCTGGTGGAAACAGCACCTCTGGGAATGTGTGCCCGCGTCGATGCGTCGCCGCATCGTTCAGTCGCGCCGCCCCGCGATCTGGTCACCCAGTGACGATCGCGTGTGGGTGGCTGGCGCCTCACTGGACTCGTCAAAGTCGTTCACGCAATCTGCGCTCGCGCAGCGAGGCGGCGACGTTGCACTCGTCGTTGGCGAGAACAATGGCTTCCGCCGCACCGTGGACTTGCCGATGTCGGTCGAAGGGCGCTTGCAGCAGGTGCTCGGCTTTGAGCTTGACCGCTTGACGCCACTACGTCCGAGCGAGCTTTACTACGACTTTCATGTGGTTGAGCGAAATAACAGCGCGGGTACTTGCCGTGTTGAACTGGTCGCTGCACCAAAGACTCGCGTCGCACCGCTACTTGATGCCGCCGCGAAGCGCAATATCACCGTCAGCCGATTGCTGTTGTCGCCTGCTGATGCTGACACGCCGCTTGATTTGTTGTCGCCATCGCGCGCGCTGGCGGGTGAGGGTGCCACGAATCGCAATTGGATCAACTGGGCGCTGGCCGGCCTCTGCGCAGCACTCGCGCTCGCGCTGGTGATTTTCCCGCTGTGGCAGATGCGGCAACAAGTAATCAATTTGCAGCCGATTGAAGCCAAGGCCAAGAGCGATGCCGAAGCGGCGAGCATTTTGCAGCGCCAGCTCGAAAAGCAGATCGGCGAATACAACCTTCCGCTGAGCCGCAAGCACGCGTCGCCACTGGCGATCCAAGTGCTCGAAGAATTGAGCAAACGCCTGCCTGAGGACACTTGGGTACAAACGCTAGAAATCCACGCTGTACCGAACCAAAAAACACGTGAAGTCGTCTTGCAGGGCGAAACCGGTAGCGGTGGCAAGATCATGCAAATTTTGCAAGAGTCGGCGCTACTGAAAGACCCAACATTCAAGTCGACGATGACCCGTGTAGCACCAAACGCTGAACGTTTTCACATCGCGGCTGAACTGGTCACAGCACAGATGCCGAAAGCCATGTTGTTGTCGGATGCGTCCGGCGTCGT
>DAINAJ010000125.1:0-2163 GCA_036733505.1 Casimicrobium sp. | reverse complement strand
GAGCTGACAGATATGGTGCGTCCGATGATCGAGAGCAACGGTGCGCGCCTCACCTCAGTCGGTCAGATCACCGTAAAAGACGACAGCGGATTCCGGCAATACTCTCTTCCGATGGGCTTCAACGGAACACCCGCTGCCTTGCAGAAAACACTGTTCGCACTCGAAACGTCGATTCCGTATTTGTTCATTGACACCGCAACGTTTCGTGCCACCGTTCCGCGTGGTTTCAAGCCAGCACCAAATCAGGAACCGGAAGTCACTGTGCAACTCGAAATCCAAGCGTACGGACCCAAAGAGTTGCCGCGCGCGGTCGCCAAGCCAACGGCGGGAGCTAACGCGCCATCGACAACACCGGGGGCGGGCAAACTATGATGCAACTGTTCACCCTTCGTAACGCGCTCGTTGCCGCTGCTATCGGTTTGATTGCTGCGTTTGGATACGAAACTGACTGGGGCGATGCTTTTTCTGCGCCGCCAATTCCGACGCGACAAACTGCCGCGAAACACGACTCAGCCGCCGTTTTGCCCGATTTTCGGCTCAGTTCCGAGGCCAATGCGTATTCGCAAATCACCGAACGTCCACTACTGAACCCGAGCCGCAAGCCCGCTCCCACGCAGGCGCCGGTCGCCGCTGCGACCGAGCCACCCAAGCCGCAGATTCGCCGTGGCCTCTACACGGTGGTGGGCGTTACGGATCTCGGCAGCGTAAAGATCGCCCAGCTCAGAGAGGCGTCGACTGGGCGCATCAAGAGCGTGCAAGAGGGTGATGCACTCCAAGAAATGAAAGTCGCGAAGATTGACGGTGATCGAGTGACGCTAGCGTTTATGGGCGAAACAGATGTCATCAATATGGCAAAGTTCACCGCCTCCGGTCGCGTCCCGCAACCTGTTCAGGTAGCGGCTCCCGTTCAACCGGCCCAACCTGTTGCCGCTGCGAAACCAAACCTACCGGCAGGCACCCCGCCGCCCGCCGCGACGGCACCACGGGCGACTAACACGGCGCAAGCCCCAGTACTCCCCGGCGCGCAGCCGATTCCTGATCGCAACGCCGTCGTTTCACCGTCGCTGTTGCCAAATGGCCAGCCATACACATCCGCAAACGCCGAGGCCTTCATAGAGGCTCGACGCCGCGCAAGGTTCAACCAATGAACGCTCGCAAAACACTCCGCATTCAACGCCGTGGTATGCCAATGAATATGATGACAACAACAATTTTCGCTTTGAGAAGCACCACGCGTTCGTCGAGAGCGATCACTTTGACGTTGATGGCTTCGTCACTGCTCCTTACGGCTTGTACAACCAACCAGAAAGCGACCGACTCACACGCTGCGCTCATGCCGAGAGCGGCTGCCAGTCAGCCTTCGATGTTGATAGCGGGCGACAAGAGCGCGGCGGACGCAAATGCGCGCGCAGACGAAGCAGCTACCGCAAAGCGTGAACCGTTCGTCTCAATTGGGACAGGGCAGTTTGTCAATCCACCCGGCCCCCCCCGTCCTGCAAAAGCCAGCGAAGGCACGCCGGTCAGCTTCAATTTGGAAAACGGCGACATTCGCGAACTCGTTAAGAACGTAATCGTCGACACGCTCAAAGAGAACGTAATTGTTCACCCAAGCGTGACTGGAACGATCACCGTTCGCACACCGAAGCCGCTTGCCCGAAACGACCTCATTCCAGCGCTACAGACCTTGCTTCGCGGTCTAGGTTTTTCGCTGGTGAAGGACGGCGAATTCTGGCGCGTGCTGCCCCAAGCAGAGGCGTTGCAAGGCACCACGACACCCAGACTGAACGCCCGTGCTGTGGTGCCTGGGCAAAACGCGATCATCCTTCCGGTCAAGTACATCGGTGCAAAGGAATTGCAGCGCCTGATGGTGCCGTTTACTAAGGCTCCAGAAGCGTCCATCCGCGTGGACGAAGTTCGCAATCTGATGTTCTTGTTCGGCACCGAAACCGAGGTGCGTCACCTGCTTGAGATCGCGGACATGTTCGACGTGGACTTGCTCTCGGGCATGTCGTTCATCATCTACCCGCTGGTCAGCGCTGACGTAAAAACGGTCGTGGCCGACTGGGATCGAATTTTCCCCGCCGCAGCGAATCCGTTGGCCGGTTTGGTTCGCCTGATTCCTATCGAACGCATGAACGCGTTGATGGTGATTTCGCCGAACCC
>DAINAJ010000124.1:0-9060 GCA_036733505.1 Casimicrobium sp. | reverse complement strand
ACATTCCGGCGGTCGGTGAAACGGTGCCGGGCTACGAGGCGTATAGCTGGTACGGTCTGTGGGCGCCGGCGAAAACCTCCGGCGACATCATCGCGCGCTTGAATGCGGAGACCAACAAAGCGCTCGCGGGCGATATGAAAGATCGCTTGCTCGGCAACGGCCTCATTATCGAAGCTGGCAGTCCGGATGATTTCGCCAAGTTCCAGCGTGACGACACTGCGCGCTCGATGCAAGCGATTAAAGACGGCGGCATCAAGTTTGAATAGTTCGCACGCGGTAGTAACCGGCGCAAGCTCGGGCATCGGCCACGCCATCGCGAGCGCCATGCTCGCGAACGGCTGGCGCGTGACTGGGCTGGATGTCGTCGCGCCGACGATTTCGCATGCGGCGTTCACGTCGGTGCGCATTGATTTGACCGACGGCGATGCACTGGTAACTGCGGCGAATTCGTTGGGAGACGTCGATGCGCTTGTGCATGCGGCGGGTGTTTTGCGCGTCGGCAATGTGGGCGCGCTTGATCACGCGAGTGGCGAATTGATGTGGCGCTTGCACGTGGACGCGGCGACCCGGTTGTGCGACGCGCTGCTACCAAACATGACTGTGCGCGGCACGGGCCGCGTCATCTTTATTGGTAGTCGCGTCGCAGCCGGCATGGCCGGACGCGGGCAATACGCTTCGACCAAAGCTGCGCTCATCGCGCTCGCGAAAAGCTGGGCCGCAGAAGTCGCGCCGCACGGCGTCACCGTCAATGTGGTTTCACCCGCTGCCACCGCTACCGCCATGCTCGACGACCCAAATCGCGCGAGTGTGATGCCGAAATTGCCGCCAATCGGGCGCTTAATTCAACCCGAAGAAATCGCCGCGCTCGTGAGTTTTTTGCTCTCGCCCGCTGCTGCAGCGATTACGGGACAAGACATTCAGATTTGCGGCGGATCGTCGCTCGCAAAGTAAAGCGCATTTTAAATTTCGCTGTGTTTTGTCTATCCCACACCCGCGTTTTTTGCCACAGATTTACACAGATGAACACAGATTGTGTGGCCTGCGCATTGACATGAATCTGTGTTCATCTGTGTAAATCCGTGGCTAGTAGTTTGCTTAGTTTCACGCCTAATTTTCAGTCAGAATCAGTATGAAAATCACCCAAATTCTCGAATCCACGCGCCCGATCAAATCGGCGATTCGTAACGCCTACATCGACTTCAGCAAGATGACGCTGAGCCTCGTCGCCGTCGTCACCGACGTGATTCGCGACGGTAAGCCGGTGATCGGCTACGGCTTCAATTCCAATGGTCGCTACGGACAAGGCAACTTGATGCGCGAGCGTTTCATTCCGCGTGTGATGGATGCCGATGCGCCGTCGTTTGTCAACGACGCAGGCACCAATCTAGACCCGCACAAAATCTGGTCCTGCATGATGACCAACGAAAAGCCCGGCGGCCACGGTGAACGCTCGGTCGCGGTCGGCACGATCGACATGGCGGTGTGGGACGCTGTTGCCAAGATCGAGAACAAGCCGCTGCATCAACTGCTTGCTGACCGCTACGGCAACGGTGTGGCCAATCCACGCGTTTTTGTATATGCGGCGGGCGGTTACTACCATCCGGGCAAGGGGCTTGATGGCTTGCGCGGCGAAATGCAGAGCTACTTGGACCGTGGCTACTCGGTGGTGAAAATGAAGATCGGCGGTGCGCCGTTGAAGGACGACATCGAGCGCATTGAGGCCGTACTCAAGATGCTCAAACCAGGTCAACAATTGGCGGTCGACGCCAACGGACGTTTCGATCTGAAGACCGCGATTGAGTACGGCAAAGCGATGTCACAGTATCCGCTCTTTTGGTACGAAGAAGCGGGCGATCCGTTGGACTTCGAACTGCAGGCGCGCCTCGGCGAAAGCTACGCTGGCGCGCTCGCGACAGGTGAGAATTTGTTCTCGATGCAAGACGCGAGAAACCTCATCCGCCATGGTGGCATGCGCAAAGATCGTGATTGGTTGCAGTTTGACTGCGCGCTCTCGTATGGGCTCGTCGAGTACTTGCGCACGCTTGACATGCTCAAAGAGTATGGGTGGTCGCCGTCGCGTTGCGTCCCGCACGGCGGACATCAAATGTCACTCGCAATCGCGGCAGGTCTCGGCCTCGGCGGCAACGAGTCTTACCCCGATTTATTCCAACCGTACGGTGGTTTCCCCGACGGCGTTCGTGTTGAGAACGGTTACGTCACGTTGCCGTCGCTGCCAGGAATTGGCTTCGAGGGCAAGGCCGATTTGATCGCGGAAATGCACGCGTTGGCGCGTTAGACGGAGTCGAAGCGAAGCGTTGCGAGGTGTCGTTGTCTTCACTGCGTTTCGTAGGGTTGGCCACACGTTGCACGCTGTATGGCTTTTAGGCGCAAGCGACAGCCAGGTGGTCATTGCAGTCGCAAAATTACTGAAGTCGACTAAATGGAAAAATGGCCTGTAATCGCTGCCCACTGGTCGCTATGGCGAAAAAGCTATTAAATCGAGAGACTACAATGTGGGCATGTATCTAAGACCTTCTGCCCTCAACGCGCTGGCGTTCGCTATCCAGTCCGCGTCCAAATTTGAATACCCAGCAGATCGCACGCTCTCTTATGTGCTGCGCGAGCAACGCGTCGGCTCGCTTGACCGCCAGCTCGTCGCCGAGGGTTACTACGCGTGGCTTCGCCATCGTCTCTCCGTCGAAAAAATCGCGGGTGACGGCGCAACGCACGCAGCCATCGCGCTCGCCGCGCTGGCACGTCAGTTTCGTCGCCGCGTTACCGCGCCACCGGGCGAAGAAGATCGGTATGCGAAATTTTTGAAGACCGACGAGACACTCGGGCCGCATCCGCGCCGTGAATTGCCGGCTTGGTTGTGGGATCGCTTGGGCTTGCAGTACGGCGAAGAAGAGCGTGTGTTGCTTGCAGATTCGCTGTTGCAGACTGCGCCGTTTGACATGCGCGTCAACACGCTCAAAGGTAAACGCGACGCCGTGCTCGCACGCATGAAGAAGGAGGGCTTCGCCGAAGCGCGAGCGATGCTTCTATCGCCTTGGGGTATTCGTTGCCCGGATCGCATTGATATTTCGCGTCACCCGTTGTTTGAAGACGGAACGGTTGAAGTACAAGACGAAGGCAGCCAGTTGCTCGCGCAATTGGTTGGTGCCAAACGCGGCGAATTTGTGATCGATTTCTGCGCGGGCGCAGGTGGCAAAACGCTCGCGATGGCCGCGATGATGGCAAGCACTGGCCGTATCTACGCGCTAGACGTGAACGACCGGCGCTTAGACAACATGGGCCCGCGCCTCGCGCGCTCGGGCGTGAGCAATGTGCAGCCGATGCGTATCGACGACGAGAACGATAGCCGCTTGAACAAATTCGCGGGCAAGGCCGATCGCGTGTTGGTCGATGCGCCTTGCTCAGGTCTCGGCACGTTGAAACGCAACCCTGACCTCAAGTGGCGGCAATCGCCCACGAGCGTCAAAGAGCTGGCTGTGAAGCAAGCCAACATCTTGTCTGCAGCATCGCGTTTAGTGAAGCCGGGAGGGCGCCTAGTCTATGCAACGTGCAGCTTACTCGCGGACGAGAACGAGAAGATTGCCGAAGGCTTCATGCAAACGCACACTGGCTGGACCAATGTGCTTTCAACGCTACGCGCCGGCGAAGAAGACGAAGGTACGAAGTACACGCAGCTTCTCCCGCATCGGGATGGCTGCGATGGATTCTTCGCGGCGGTGTTCGAGAAAACCGAATAGCGCGCGGCGACATCGTAACTGAAAATCACGCGCGCTTTCGGCTCTCTCTATCGCCTTACGAGCGCGGTTCGCCGCGTGCGTTCACGGTGACCGTGCGCCCCGGTGGCGACACCATTTGCATGTTGTGCTCTACGCCACGGAAGTTGTACGAAACGTCCCAGTAGTTGGGTTGTCCGCGATTGCCGGTGTCCGCGCAGCGCTGAACATTTTGCGAATAGCCACCGCGCTCATCGCGAGCGGCGTTCGAGCCAATCGCCGCGCCGGCTACAGCGCCGCCGACCGTGGCAATGTCTTGCCCGCGTCCGCCGCCCACTTGATGTCCGAGTACGCCGCCAAGAATCCCGCCGATAATCGCGCCTGGCAGGTTGCGGTCCTGTCCCACTTGCTCTCGCTCGATCCAGCAGCGTTGTTCCGACGCACCCATCACGGCACGAACCGAGGTCACTGTTGCTTCGTAGAGACGTTCGTTGCCGCGGCGGTGGTTGTCGTAGATCGGAGTCGCCACCGGTGCGTAGCGATTGTCATCAATACGCGAATTGCGGCTCACGGCGCGCACTGAGGAGACACGATCATTCAAGCCCATGGCGGATAGCGATGGGTAACGTCCCGGACGCAACACAACGCAACGACCTGAAAACTGTGCGTCCTCGCACACTTCCCAGCGTTCGTTCAGAACGACCACCGACGACGCTCGGTCGTTGAAACCTACGTTTACTAGATTGCGCGTGGCTCTTGTGGCCGTGAAGTTGCGTCCGGAGAAGCCGTCGTTTTCATAGAAAGTAACTTGGGCTGAGGCTTGTGCGGTGACCGCAATCACTGAGGCAGCGAGCACCGTTTTCAGTAGTGTTTTCATACGAGTTTCCTTTGAAGGGAGCGTTCGGACGAATGCGCCGAACTCAAGCGGTCATCGTAAGCGGCGAGCATCACGCGGCCTGAGGGACGTAAGCGCGACGCGTTGTAGGACGAGCGCCCAGTTCAGCGCGCCCGTGCCGCGCGACGGCGCGCTTGTCGCGCGAAGTGAACCAACCTGCGACATAAGTAGCGACAAGTTCCCACTGGCCGACGGCCCCACGTCCTACGTGCGACGCGCCATCGCGTAATTACCATCTTCCTTTGACGCAATCGCCTCAAGTTCGGAGCGCTTGCGGTCGGTGTACCCATGAAAGAAAGCGCTATGTTCGCGAAATATTGGCAACGGAGCAGGGCGGCGTTGAGCATGCTGCTCACACTCATCGCAGCGGGTCTCGGCACCGCCGCGAACGCTCAACCGGTGACAGTGATTGAGTACTACAACACAACACTCGACGCGTTCTTTATCACTGGTCGCAGCAGTGAACAAGGCACGTTAGACGCATTGCCGCAATTCAAGCGCACTGGGATGAGTTTTCAAGCCGTCAGCGCTGCGACTGCCGTGGTCCCCGCCGTGAAAGTGTGTCGGTTTTATGTAAACCTGTCCTCGCCGCTGGCGAATTCGCACTTCTATGGTCTGGAAAATGTGGATTGTGAATCCCTTCTGGCAATGAACCTACCCGGCTTCAATTGGGAGGGCTATGACTTCGCGCTGAGCCAACCCGCGGGAGGCGTATGCCCCGCAGGCACCAACGCGATTTATCGAAGCTTCCGTGAGGCGACATCGGGAAAGACAGCCAATCATCGCTACACGACAAGCATTGGAACCTATACCGCGAGTGCGGCCACCGGCTACGCCTACGAGCAGGTGGCGTTTTGCAGCACCGCCGTCACCGACGCAACTTTCATCGCGCCCACGCAGTGTGGCACCGCTTACTATCCCGGTGTGCGAGTGAGTTACACCTCAATTGATAACTACGGACTCGGCGACAGTTGGGTTCGCTTTCACGGCCCTCAAAAAATCATGTTCAACGGGAAACTGGTGCAGCCCGTCGTTGAAGAATATGCGTTCGGTGACATTAAGACCATCATGCTCGATGACAGCGCTACATCGTGGAGCGAGCTTGGTACGACGCTGCAAACTGAAACCGAATCGCTGCAGTTCTACTACGTGCCGCCTAGTACCATTCCCCGCAACATGGCGGCTGGCGAAACTGTGTTCTTCAACCGATTTGCAGCCTATTCCCCCGTGGTTGAGTTCAATTCTCCGACTCAGAAAGGGAGTATGACCTTCGTCGGAATGGAGGTGACTGATGCATTGGGCGGAACCTACAGTGCATGCAAATTTCGCACACAAATCACCACCGACTATCCTACTCTCGGCATCACGTATAACCGACAGACCACCACTTGGATCGTACCGACTATCGGCATCGTAAAGGCTGAAATCGCGGATGTCACCAATGATGGTTTCGGGCCTGGCTCCCGCTATACCTTGACCGACGTGACCGCCGTGTCCGTAACGGGGTTGTAGTGGGGCGCTTGTTGCTTGTGTGCGCGAGCGCCAGAGGTGTTCGACAAGATTTCCGGTGTCGGCGCGATGTCCTACAGGTCGACGGCGCACTGTCCTACGGCGCGCGAGTCGCGCGTGGCTAACCTCTATCAGTGGTTTGTCGTGAGTCCTTCACAACGAAACCGTTTTAGCCGCACGGCTCATCGCATCGCGTATTGGTAAATGAATTGGCTCTCAGGATTTACCTCGTGGAGGACAACATCATCATTCGCGAAAATTTAGCGGCGACGCTAATTGAGCTCACTGATGCTGTCATCTGCGGAAGTGCGCGCGGCGAAAACGAAGCGATCGCGTGGCTGGGTACGCACGAAGACGAATGGGATATAGCCATTGTCGACTTGTTTCTATTGCAGGGCAACGGTTTAGGGGTTGTAGCCGCACTGCAATCACGGCGCAGCACGCAAAAGGTAGCCGTGCTCACCAACTACGCCTCAGCTGCAGCGTGTGAGCGTTGCCTAAAGCTAGGTGCTGACGTTGTGTTTGACAAATCGCACGACATCGAGGCGCTCATCAACTTCTGTAATTTACATAGTGCGAATTGCTAACGCTGCGAGGTTGCCCGGGCCAAGCCGTGACTCGAGTGTGTCAATCAATCAGCTTCGCTTTCAGCGCGTAGTAGGTCAAATCACTGTTGGACGACAACGCCATTTTTTCCATGATGCGCGTCCGATACGTGCTCACGGTTTTTACGCTAAGCGAAATAGCGACCGCAATTTCGCCCACCGATTCGCCTTTGGCGAGCCGCAGGAACACTTGCGATTCACGATCCGAAAGTTGCTCATGCGGCGGCCCCCCCTCGGCCCGATCCAACTGCTGTACCAACAGTTCCGCCACGGTAGGAGTGATGTAGCGGCGCCCGTGCGCGACGGTGCGAATGGCCGTGACAATTTCGCTTGGGTCACATTGCTTATTCAAATAGCCGCTCGCGCCCTTGCGGATCAGATCAACTGCGTAATGCTCTTCGGGGTATCCACTGAGAACAAGGATCGCCAGACTGGGAGCCCGCGCATGGATCTGAACGATCGCGTCTGCGCCGGTCTGGCCAGGCATTGATAAATCCATGATCAGCACGTCAAGCGCCGTAGTTCGTACCATCTCCACTGCAGTCCGACCGCTCGCGGCTTCGCCTACGACTTGCAGGTCAGATTGATCTTCAAAGTATTGACGCAGGCCAGAGCGCACAATGCTGTGGTCGTCCACAATTCCTATTCGTATTTTGATCATGTGATGAATGGCCTTGCGCTTGGGATTGATCAGTGTAGTCCTCCTTGCACATTCAATAGATTGCCGTGACAGGATTAACCCTTTGAACGCGTGTTTAGCCGGAGCCGTCCCATGGATGTACTGAATCGAAGAAAAAACGTTTGGGTGATGCCACTTGCGGTGCTCGCCGTTGCTGCGCTCATTGCACTCAATGAAATGGGATTTCAGCGCTCGACTGATGCGGCACAAACCATGGTCAGTGAACAAGAAAAGCGAAGTACTCTTAACGCGCTGCTGCAACAGGTGCTCGACGCCGAAACTGGGCAGCGCGGCTACCTTTTGACGGGCGACGAAAAATATTTGCTGCCTTATACCGACGCGATTGCAAAAATTGATGGCACTCTCGCCACTTTGGGGAAAATTTACGCCACCGATACGGCGACACAGTCGGCGCGATTGGCGGCCCTGTCACGCTTCATAACGAGGAAACTCGCTGAACTTGAAGTGACCATCAACGTTCGGCGCGCGGGTGGTGATAGCGAAAACTGGATGCATTTGGTGCGTAGCGACGTGGGGCGCGACTACATGAACGGCGCGCGCGACTCGGCGCGCGAGCTGTTTGCGGACGCGGTGGAAAATATGGGTAACACGCAACGTCAGATTGATCGCAGTCTGACTGTATCTCGAATAGGTGTCACGTTGGCCGCGTTGCTTGGTTTGCTGGCGTTTCACCTGTACCTGCGCCAGACAGAGCGACTCAGCGCGGTGGAGGAGACCCAGCGCAAATTGCTAGCGCACGAGCGCATTGGGCTTGAAGAGAAAGTACGCGAACGCACTGCACGGCTAACGGTGCTTGCCAACCATTTGCAGACGGCGCAAGAAGACGAGCGTGAACATCTCGCTCGTGAATTGCACGATGAGCTTGGCGCGCTGCTCACAGCCGCTAAGCTCGACGTTGCTCGAATTCGCTCAAAAATGCCAACCGACAATGAGGCGATTTCGCAGCGCTTCGCCCACCTCACTGAAATGCTCAATGCGGGCATCTCACTCAAACGCAGGATCGTAGAGGACTTGCGACCCTCATCGCTGACGCACCTGGGACTGGTCGCTGCGCTCGAGATACTAGTGCGTGAATTCGGCGAACACACGGGGATCGCTGTGACTACGGATCTGGACGCTGTTGAGCTATCTGACAATGCGGCGCTAACGGCTTATCGCGTGGTGCAGGAATCGCTCACCAACATTTCTAAGTATGCGCACGCTCAAGACGTGAAAGTTACGCTGCAAACTTCAGATCACGACGTGGAAGTTGTCGTCGAGGACGACGGGTGCGGATTCAACATTGAGGATCGCCCATCAACCAGCCATGGCTTGGCGGGGATGCGTCATCGCGTTGAAGCGCTGCGCGGCACATTGACCGTGACGTCCTCCATCGGGCAGGGCGCGACGGTACGCGCGGTGATTCCTCGCGCATTCTTGACAGTGTCGCCGGACGTCGATCACGTCGCCTAGGCTGCATAGGTTCAGCACTCCGATGTAAGCGTCGTCCTACGTGTGCGTTCTTTCTCGCCCTACAGCGCGTTGAGGGCTCGGCTGATGGGCACATCGATGCTTCAGAACGAAAATTTTCCTATGGCGACTTGAGGTTCGAGTGGCCCCTAAATATCCATAGGAACACATCAT
>DAINAJ010000123.1:0-9130 GCA_036733505.1 Casimicrobium sp. | reverse complement strand
ACGTAATAAATCACGCGGTTGGTAAAGTCGACGGGAAGTTTTTCCCCTTTGGCCAACATGTCGGCTATGCGTTTGTGCGCAGCGTCGCGTCCGGTGAGCATCTTGCCATTGAGTAAGAGCGTTTGACCAGGTTTCCAGCTTTCGACTTCTGCTTTAGTGAGCGTGTCTAGGTTGACGCGAGTGGATAGCTTTACGTCTGGAGTCCACTGCACGTTGGGCCACGCGTCCAGTGACGGTGGTTCGCAGTAGGTCGGGCCAGAGCCGTCGAGCACGAAATGCGCATGCCGCGTTGCAGCGCAGTTCGGAATCATCGCGACGGGCTTGGATGCAGCGTGCGTTGGGTACATCGAAATTTTGATGTCGAGCACCGTGGACAGGCCGCCCAAGCCTTGCGCACCGATACCCAGCGCGTTCACTTTTTCGTAGAGCTCGATGCGCAGCTCCTCGGTTTTATTTTTTGGACCGCGTTTGAGGAGATCGTACATGTCGATGGGTTCCATCAACACTTCTTTGGCCATCAGCATCGCCTTTTCAGCGGTGCCGCCAATGCCAATGCCCAGCATGCCCGGAGGGCACCATCCAGCGCCCATCGTCGGCACAGTCTTGAGGACCCAATCCACGAGCGAGTCGCTCGGGTTGAGCATCACAAATTTCGATTTGTTTTCGCTGCCACCGCCTTTGGCCGCAACGTTCACGTCGACGGTGTTACCCGGCACCAATTCCATGTGCACCACGGCCGGCGTGTTGTCTTTGGTGTTTTTCCGCTCGAAGTGTGGGTCGGCGACGATGGATGCACGTAGGCAGTTATCTGGATCGCCATACGCGCGACGCACGCCTTCGTTCACGGCGTCGATAATGCTGCCGGAGAAGTTCTCGAAGCGCACATCCATGCCGATTTTGAGAAACACGTTAACGATGCCGGTGTCCTGACAAATGGGACGATGGCCTTCGGCACACATCTTCGAGTTGGTGAGAATTTGCGCAATCGCGTCCTTCGCTGCGGGCGAAGCTTCTGCCTCATAAGCACGCGCGAGATGCTCGATGTAATCCTGCGGGTGGTAGTAGCTAATGAATTGCAGCGCAGCGGCGATGGAATCAACGAAATCGGCGTACTTGATGGTCGTGGGCATAGGAATTGGCTAGCGTCTGATAGCGAAGGAATGTGGTGTCGACGAGCGAAGTCAGTGTTTGTAGGAGGCTGCGTGCGCCATCAGCCGGTCGGTGGCAGCGATGGCCAAGGCGGAGAGCAGAAACACAACGTGAATCACAGTTTGCGCGATTAAGGTTTTTTCGCTGTACTGGTCGGCGTTGATAAAAGTTTTGAGCAGATGAATCGATGAGATGCCGATGATCGCCGTAGCTAGCTTCACTTTGAGCACGGACGCGTTGACATGCGAGAGCCATTCCGGCTGATCGGGGTGATTCTCGAGATCCATGCGCGAAACGAAGGTTTCGTAGCCACCGACAATGACCATGATGAGTAGGTTCGAGATCATCACCACGTCGATCAGGCCCAGCACTAGAAGCATGATGAGCGTTTCTGTCAGCTTGCCTGGGACGGCGGGGCAGACTTGCGCCGGCTGCATCGCGCCGCGGACCGCGGCGTCACACGGCTGAACGGCGTTCGCAATCATTTTCACCGCCTCCGTCGAGCCGAATGCTGCCTCAATCAGATGCACTAATTCCACCCAAAAGTGGAACACATAGACGCCTTGCGCCACAATCAACCCGAGGTAGAGCGGAAGCTGCAGCCAACGGCTAGCAAAAATGATGGAAGGCAGGGGGCGCAAAACGCGCGTTTGCGCGGCAGAGCTTTGCGTGGATTTCATAGGGGAAAGACGATACGTGGCGGGCTGAAGGGAGCTATCTTATCCGCGGCAGTTTAGCACCCGTTCACGAATGTAAAGTGATTGCGCTAACGCAAGCATCCATCGGGTTATTCCAACAACACAGCTTTTGCCGCCAAGCGACAGCCAATAAAGCGTTGTGGCTATTTCATGCCGACTGTCGACTTAGTGAATTTTGTTGCTGCAACGACCGTATATCTGTCGTTGGCGCTAAAAAGCTGTTGAGTGGTCTTGTGTAAGACTCTCGTCAATCTGTGCCGCTATCGTCGCATCAGTTTCTCCCTGAAAGTCTGTTGGAGGCAGGGAGTGTTGAGCACTAATCTGCTTTCGTTTCAGGAGGAGTTCCTTATGTCGTCATCTGCCATCGAATCGGTTCTTGTTGAGAATCGTGTGTTTCCGCCGTCGGCCGAGTTCACGGCCCAGGCCAACGTCAAACCCGCAGATTACGCGGCCATGTGTGCCAAGGCCGAGAAGGATCACTCTGGCTTTTGGGGCGACCTCGCGCGCGAGAACCTGATCTGGTCAAAACCGTTCACTCAGTCGCTCGACGACAGCAATGCGCCGTTCTTCAAATGGTTCGCCGACGGCGAACTGAACGCTTCGTACAACTGCCTCGACCGTCATCTTGGCACTCCGACCGAAAACAAAGTTGCGATCATTTTCGAAGCCGACGGTGGCCAAGTCACCAAGGTCACTTACCTTGAGCTCTATAAGCGTGTTTGCCGTTTCGCCAATGGTCTGAAGTCGCTCGGCTACAAGAAGGGTGACCGCGCAATCGTTTACTTGCCTATGTCGATTGAGGCGGTCGTCGCGATGCAGGCCTGCGCCCGTATCGGCATGACGCACTCGGTGGTGTTCGGCGGCTTCTCGGCCAAGAGCTTGCAAGAGCGCATCGTTGACGTCGGCGCGACGCTCGTTATCGCTGCGGACGAACAAATGCGCGGTGGCAAAGCGATCCCGCTGAAACCCGCTGTTGACGAGGCTTACGCAATGGGCGGCTGCGAAGCGGTGCGCCACACAATCGTTTACAAGCGCACGGGCGGCAACGTCGCTGCTGGAGCGAAAGACATCGACTGGGCGAAAGTCGAAGCAGGCCAAGCCGAAGAGTGCCCCGCCGAAATGGTCGGCGCGGAGCACCCGTTGTTTGTGCTCTACACGTCTGGCTCCACGGGCAAGCCCAAGGGCGTGCAGCACTCCACGGGCGGCTATTTGCTGCACGCGATGCTCACGATGAAGTGGACGTTTGACATCAAGCCTGACGACGTGTTCTGGTGCACAGCGGACGTGGGCTGGGTGACGGGCCACACCTACGTAACCTACGGTCCACTCGCCGTTGGCGCGACCGAAATCATTTTCGAAGGCGTACCGACCTTCCCTAACGCCGGGCGTTTCTGGGACATGATCCAGAAGCACAAGTGCACCGTGTTCTACACCGCGCCAACCGCGATCCGCTCGTTGATCAAAGCCGCCGACACGACGCCCGACTTCGCGCCGGGCAAATACGATTTGTCGTCGGTTCGCTTGCTCGGTTCCGTTGGCGAGCCGATCAATCCCGAAGCGTGGATGTGGTACTACAAAAACATCGGCGGCGAGCGTTGCCCGATTGTGGATACGTTCTGGCAAACCGAAACTGGCGGCCACATGATCACGCCGCTGCCGGGCGTTACGCCGCTCGTGCCAGGCTCATGCACCTTGCCTCTCCCGGGTATCACGACCGCCATTGTTGACGAATCTGGTGGCGACGTGCCCAACGGTCAAGGCGGAATCTTGGTGGTGAAGAAGCCATGGCCTTCAATGATCCGTACGATTTGGAATGACCCAGAGCGCTTTAAGTCTTCGTATTTCCCAGCGGAGCTCAAGGGCTACTACCTTGCTGGCGACGGCGCTGTGCGTGACGCCGTCAACGGCAACTTCCGCATCACCGGCCGCATCGACGACGTATTGAACGTTTCCGGTCACCGCCTTGGCACGATGGAAATCGAGTCCGCGCTGGTGTCGAACCCATTGGTCGCAGAAGCGGCCGTCGTGGGTCGTCCCGACGAGACGACGGGTGAAGCCGTATCGGCGTTTGTGGTGCTCAAGGGCGCGCGTCCCGCCGACGCCGCCGCTGCGCAAAAAATCGCCAAGGAATTGCGCGACTGGGTCGGCAAAGAAATCGGTCCGATTGCCAAGCCAAAAGACATTCGCTTTGGCGACAATCTGCCGAAAACGCGCTCCGGCAAGATCATGCGCCGCTTGCTGCGCTCGATTGCCAAGGGTGAAGAAATCACTCAGGACATCTCAACGCTGGAGAACCCAGCGATTCTTGAGCAGTTGAAGCAGAGCCTCTAAGACTAGTCTCGCTTCGATCCACCGCCGGGCGGCATCTTTAGTGCCGCGCCCGAAACGAAGACGCTGCGGCGTCTTCGTTTTTACGAAACCTGAAATCTCGGTTACTCTGCGGTTGCGCGCTCCACTTGCCATTTTGAACGACCTCTGATCCGCCGCAAATTGGTGGCAAGAACGGTGACGCGCACAGGAGAAGGCCGATGCAAGCGGATGTACGCAGTGCGCTCGAACAGCGCAAGCGCGAATATTGGAGAAGGAACCAGCGGATGATCGCCGTGCTGATGGTCGTCGGCTTCGTTGTTACTTTCGGGGTCGCCTATCTCGCGCGCGATTTGAGTTTCAAATTTTTCGGATGGCCGTTTTCATTTTGGATGGCGGCGCAGGGGGCATTGCTCGTGTACGTTGCGCTCGTATGGTTTTACGCGCGCTTCATGAATCGATTGGACCGCGAATACGGCTTTGAAGAAATCAGCGAGCGAAGCGAAGGAGCGCAATCATCGCGTTGAACGAAACTCAGAGCGCGTTCACCGCGAGGTTAAAGCGTGTTTACGCTTGGTACACGGTGGGCGTCGTCGGCTTCGTGCTGCTCCTGGGATGGCTTGAGCAGGTTGGACTCACGCGCAACTGGATCGGGTACCTTTTTTTGCTCGCGACCGTTGTGCTCTACGCCGCCATTGGTGTGATGAGCCGCACGACGAACGCTGCCGAGTATTACGTTGCTGGTCGCCGCGTTCCAGCGATCTTTAATGGAATGGCGACGGGCGCCGACTGGATGTCTGCCGCGTCATTCATCGGACTCGCAGGTACGCTTTATTTGCAGGGATACACGGGCCTTGCGTTCATCATGGGCTGGACCGGTGGGTACGTGCTCGTCGCGCTCTTTCTCGCGCCGTATTTGCGCAAGTTTGGGCAGTACACAATCCCTGATTTTCTCGGCGCGCGCTATGGTGGCCATGCGGCACGCTCGGTAGGCGTGGTCGTAGCGATCATGTGTTCGTTCGTCTATCTCGTCGCGCAAATTTACGGGGTGGGGTTGATCACCTCGAAGCTCACTGGGCTCTCGTTCGGTGAAGGCGTTTTCGTGGGGCTCGCTGGGATTTTGGTGTGCTCATTCTTGGGCGGCATGCGCGCGGTGACTTGGACGCAAGTCGCGCAGTACATCATCTTGATTTTGGCGTACATGATTCCAGTGATTTGGCTTTCCGCGAAGCACACAGGCAATCCGCTACCGCAGGTGGCGTATGGCGCAGTGCTCGACAAGGTGTCGGCGCGCGAAGAGGCGCTTCTGAATGACCCAAAGGAAATTGAGGTGCGCAAGATTTTTGCGGATCGCGCGGACACCGCTGAGCGGATGTTGGCTGGATTTCCACGCTCGTTCGAGGAGGGCAAAGCGCAAGCGCAACGTGCGCTCGATCAGGCCAAAGGTCGCCGCGCGCCACCGGAGCAAATCGCGGCTGCGCAAAAGGCTGTGGATACCTACCCGAAAGATGCAAATGCCGCCAAGCTCGCGTGGAGCAAAGATCTCGCGCTTCGAAGCCGAACCGCGCCGCCGCAACGGCACGCCGAGGCGTTTCCAGCAGAAGGTGACGCCGCGAAAAGTGCGTCGCGTCGAAACTTCTTGGCGCTGGTGTTTTGCCTCATGATGGGCACCGCTGCGCTTCCGCACATTCTGACGCGCTACTACACGACGCCTAGCGTGAAAGAGGCTCGTGAATCGGTCGTATGGTCGATCTTTTTCATCACGCTGCTCTACATCACCGCACCAGCGCTGGCCGTGTTGGTGAAATTCGACATTTACTCGATGCTCGTTGGCAGCGAGTTCTCCAAACTGCCTGCGTGGGTCAATTCGTGGGCGCGAGTTGATCCCACGTTACTTTCCATCACCGATGTCAATCGTGATGGCATTGTTCAACTGGCGGAAATTTTGATTGGCAGCGACATCGTGGTGTTGGCAACACCCGAAATCGCAGGCTTGCCGTACGTGATTTCCGGTCTGGTTGCCGCCGGTGGATTGGCTGCTGCGCTTTCTACGGCGGACGGATTGCTGCTCACCATCGCCAATGCGCTGTCGCACGATGTGTATTACAAGATTTTGAAACCCGATGCCTCGACCATTATGCGGCTGTCGGTGTCAAAGGCGCTTTTGCTCTTTGTGGCAATGCTCGCCGCCTACGTCGCTGCGCGTAAATCAGCGGATATTTTGTTCTTAGTGTCGGCAGCATTTTCACTTGCCGCCGCCGGATTTTTCCCAGCCTTGGTGCTCGGCATTTTTTGGAAGCGCGCCACGTCAATCGCCGCAATTGCAGGAATGTTCTCCGGAGTAGCCATCACGTTTTATTACATGGCCACGACCTATCCGTGGTTGCGCGGATTGTTCGGAATCACGGACAGCGTCGCCAGCTACACGTGGTGGGACATGTCACCGATTTCAGCGGGCGTGTTCGGTGTGCCACTGGGTTTCGCGGTGATTGTCGTCGTGAGTCTCTTTACACGACCGCCCACAGCCGAAGCGCAGGCGTTGGTCGATTTTGTGCGCTATCCAAGACTTCCGGCTTCACCGGGAGACCCAGGCCCTAACACTAAGTAGCGCGTGTTAGATGGCCTGATGCGTTAGCGCGGGATCAGGGCGTTGCCGGATCTGTCGCCTTAAACGAAGGCCGAGCGGTGAGTTTCTTGTACGCGCGTGCGAGGTTGGGATAGGTGACTTCCCAATGAATGTCCGCGAAGCGAAATTTCAAGTACCCGAGCGCGCAGCCGGTGGCGATGTCAGCTAAGGACAGCGCGTTGCCCACGCAGTACTCGCGCTCTCCCAATTCGCGCGACATTTCGGCGAGGCATGCGCTCACCTTGTCACGCTGGCGCGCGATTTGTTTGGCGCTCGATTCGTTTTTGTCGGGGCGATTGCCTTCAAGGCGCGCCGTGAGTGCAGCATCGCAAAGACCGTCAGCGATGGCTTCCCAGCGTTTGACGGCGATGCGATCACGCGATGCTTCGGGAATCAATTTGTGCACGGGCGACAACCCGTCGAGATATTCGACGATGACCCGCGAATCAAACACACTGCTGTTGTCATCCACAATCAGTGTGGGAACTTTCCCGAGCGGGTTGAGGCGCGTCAGCTCGGGGTTGGGGACCCAAGGATCAGCATTCTCCAGCTCAAGTTCAAGTTTTTTTTCAGCAGCCACGATACGCACTTTGCGCGCGAACGGACTGGTGGCGGAGTGGAGGAGTTTCATCACAGTGTTTTTGTTGCCGGTGTATTTTGTTGTTGCATCGAATCTAGCACGTTCGACACGAGAGGCTGCTGACAGTCGACGTCCGGTCGCGACCGGAAGATAATAGAGGGCTTCGCCTTGTAAATCGGCAATTCCGCCGCCCGGTTGCTTCTATTCATGTCCACATTCGATACCCTCGTTGCCATTTCGCCGCTAGACGGCCGTTACCAGCGCAAAGTTGCTGCGCTCGGTGACGCATTTAGTGAGTTCGCACTGACCCGTGAGCGCGTACGTGTTGAATTTGCGTGGCTCAAGGCGCTCGCCGCACATAGTGGAATAGACGAATTGCCGCCGCTTTCTGCGTCAGCCGTCGACTTTTTAGACGAATTGGTCGCGCGTTTTTCCGTTGAAGATGCGGGCGCGGTGAAAGCCATTGAGGCGACCACAAACCACGACGTGAAGGCGGTGGAATATTGGATCAAAGACAAATTCAAAGCGCTGCCCGAGCTGGCGCCGCACGGTGAATTTGTGCATTTTGCGTGCACCTCGGAAGACATCAACAACGTTTCGCATGCGTTGATGCTTCGGCGCGGTGTGCACGGTGTCTTTCTGCCGCAATTGGACGCATTAATAGCCGCGCTTTCCAATGTGGCGATCAGCACGGCCGAAATGCCGATGCTTTCGCGTACTCACGGTCAAGCGGCAACGCCGACTACGATGGGCAAAGAAATGGCATTGTTTGTCGATCGCTTACGTCACGCACGCGCGCAAATCGCGGCAGTACCGCTGCGCGCCAAGATGAACGGCGCGGTGGGAAACTACAACGCGCATTTGTCGGCGTATCCAAACGTTGATTGGCCCGCGTTGTCGCAGGCCACGGTGCAGTCGCTCGGATTGACCTGGCAGCCGATGAGCGCGCAGATTGAGCCGCACGATTACATGGCAGAGCTATTCGACGCGATGGCGCGCGTGAACACCATCCTGATTGATTTCTGTCGCGACACGTGGGGCTACATCTCGCTCGGTTTTTTCAAGCAGCGGTTGAAAGACGGCGAGGTGGGGTCAAGTACCATGCCGCATAAAGTCAACCCGATTGATTTTGAAAATGCCGAGGGCAATTTCGGCCTCGCCAACGCGCTCTTACGTCATCTCGCCGAGAAGCTGCCGATCTCCAGATGGCAGCGCGACCTGACCGATTCGACGGTGCTCAGGAACATGGGCGTCGCGGTGGGCTACAGCTTGCTCGGCGTGAGCTCGGCGGCGCAGGGGGTGGGCAAGCTTGAAGTGAACGCGAACGCTATGCTCGCAGACCTGAATGCGAACTGGGAAGTGCTCGCAGAGCCGATCCAAACCGTCATGCGTCGCTACGGCGTCGAAGGTGCGTACGAGCAGCTCAAAGCGCTCACGCGCGGGCAGCGCATCACCCCCGAAGCGCTCACCGAATTCATCGCCACGCTACAAATCCCCGCTGAAGCGCGCGCGCAACTCGCCGCTCTGACACCTGCGCGCTACGTAGGTTTGGCCAGTACCTTGGCGAAGCAGTACGCGTCCCTGTCGTAACCTGAACAGCTTTTACGCGCTAACGACCGCCAGGTGGTCGATACGCGCACTGTTTTTGTATAGTCGATAATGTCCATTTATTGCCTCTAACGTCCGTCCAGCGGTCGTTACAGGCGTAAAGCTGCTTTTTGAACTACGCCGCCGCTACCCGGCTTTACAACGCGTCTCCGCACGCCGCGC
>DAINAJ010000122.1:5324-9155 GCA_036733505.1 Casimicrobium sp. | reverse complement strand
AATTTCTTCCGCAAACACAAAGTGCGCGTGGTGAACATGAGCTGGGGCGGTGACGCCAAGAGCATTGAGGGCGAACTAGAGCTTTGCGGCGTCGGCAAGACGCCAGCGGACCGGGAGAAGCTCGCGCGCGAACTTTTCGACATCAGCCGGAGCAGCATGACCAAAGCGTTCGCCAGCGCGCCAGAGATTTTGTTCGTCACGGCGGCGGGCAATGAGAACGGTGATTCGACGTTCAATGAAGCGATCCCGGCGGCGATTGTGCTGCCCAATTTGCTCACCGTTGGAGCGGTTGATCTCGCGGGTGACGAAGCGTCGTTTACGAGCTACGGTCCGACGGTGAAGGTGCACGCCAACGGCTATCAAGTGGAGAGCTATCTCCCCGGCGGTGCGCGCGTCGCGGAGTCGGGCACGTCGATGGCGTCACCGCAAATCGCCGGGCTTGCCGCGAAAATTCTCGCGGTGAACCCGAAGCTCAAGCCCACGCAGGTCGTGGACATCATCGTGACGACCGCCGACAAAACTGCGGACGGACGTCGCACATTGGCGAACCCGAAGAAGGCGGTCGCGGCGGCGATCGGGGCAATCAAACGGTAAGTAGTCGAGTATCAGCTTTTTAGCGCTAACGACCAGCAAGCGGTCGTTAGCAGCGCATTTATCTATATATCGACTTATGCATAAAATTCGCTGAAACTGCCACCTGGCGGTCGCTCGGGACAAAAAGCTGAAAACAGCAATCCTGTCCTGTAGTGCCACCGAGCGACGCCGAGTCGTCGCCTACATGGAGCGCGAATCCGAGCGACGACAAACTTTCGCGTCGGGCGCAGCCCCCTCTATTTCGCGCTCAGGCGAATCCAAGTCGTTTTTAGCTCGGTGTACTTATCCAACGCGTGCAGCGATTTATCGCGGCCGTTGCCTGATTGTTTGTAGCCACCAAACGGCACGGTCATGTCGTCTTCGTCGTAACTATTCACATGCACCGTGCCCACGCGAAGCGCGGCGGCCACACGGTGCGCGCGGTCGAGATTGTTCGTCCACACACCGGCGTGCAAGCCGTAGGTTGAGTCATTGGCGATACGGATCGCTTCGGCTTCGTCCTTGAAGCGAATGATCGAGAGCACTGGCCCGAAGATTTCTTCGCGCGCGATTTTCATGTCGTTCTTAACGTTGTCGAACACCGTCGGGTTCATGTAAACGCCGCCGGTTTTTTCATGAGCAATCGTGCCACCGATCAAGCAACGCGCGCCTTCGAGCTTGCCGGAATTGACAAACCCCATGACGCTGCGCAGTTGCGCCTCGTCCACCATCGCGCCCATCACCGTGTTCGGATCCAGCGGATCGCTCGGCGCATAGCGCGGCGTTTGCGCCACAATTTTTTCGATGACTGAATCGGCGATGCTCTCTTGAACCAACAAGCGAGACGGTGCGTTGCAGCTCTCGCCTTGATTGAAAAAAACCGAGCCTGCGGCCGTCGCGGCGGCACGCTCGAGATCGTTGAAGTCCGAAAAAATGATGTTCGCCGATTTGCCGCCCAGCTCGTTGAACACGCGCTTCAAATTACTGCGGCCGGCGTATTCGAGCATCTTGCGCCCGGTTCGCGTCGAGCCGGTGAACGCAATCGCATCCACGCTTAAATGCAGCGCCAGCGCCTCGCCCGCTTCCGCGCCGTAGCCTGGCACCACGTTAAACACGCCCGGCGGCAGCCCCGCTTCGACGGCCAACTCAGCCAAGCGCATCGCCGTGAGCGGAGACTTTTCAGAGGGCTTCAACACCACGCTGTTGCCCGCCGCGAGTGCAGGCCCAAGCTTCCACGACGCCATCAGCATCGGGTAATTCCACGGCACGATCGCAGCGATCACACCCATCGGTTCGCGACGAATGAGGCCCAGCGCGTTGCTCGGTGTCGGCGCGATTTCGTCGTAAACCTTGTCCACCGCCTCGGCGTACCACTGAATGCAGCGGGCCGTGGAATACACATCGACCGCATGCGAAAAGCGAATCGGCTTGCCCATATCGAGCGTTTCTAAGAGCGCAAGCTCGTCGCGCGCAGCGATGATTTTGTCGGCCCATTTAAGCAAAATTCGTTTGCGCTGCGCGGGTGGTTGCGACGACCACACACCACTGTCAAACGCCGTGCGGGCGGAGATCACGGCTGCGTTTACGTCGTCTGCGCGACAGCGGGCAGCACGCGCGATCGCCTTGCCATTAAGCGGGGAAATCACGTCAAACGTTTCACCGCTCAACGCATCAAAACGCTTGCCACCGATGAAGGCGCGCGCGTCGATGGTGAGACTAGCGGCGCGGTGACGCCAATCGGGCGTGAGGGCGGGAGACATGGGCTACGCCTGCTCGTGCGGAAACGGAGAACTCAGATTATCAGATAAATCTTGAGTTTTATGTAAGCCAAGAACGACAGTCTCGAAACTAACGAATCTTTCTCGGCGGCAATCCCGTGTGCTGAGTGAGCACGCGGCCCTTACGCGGGGCAGCAGGTGTCGAGTTCTTTCGCCGTGCGGTGGTGTAAGTACCGTCGACGGCGGGCTGCCACCGCGGAATGAGGTGATGCGGACCGTCTCCGATCAGATCTGCGCGTCCAATTTTTTCTAGGGCTTTGCGCAACACCGGCCAATTGTTTGGGTCGTGATAGCGCAGAAACGCCTTGTGCAAACGGCGGCGAATGTCGCCCTTCACCACATCCACCGCGTCGAGCGGATCGCGAACATAGCGGCGCACCTTACGCAGCGGATTGCGACCGCTGTGATACATCGCGGTGGCGGTGGCGAGCGGACTTGGATAGAACGTCTGCACTTGATCAGCCTTGAAGCCGTTGGCCTTCAACCAGATCGCGAGATTCATCATATCCGTGTCGCTGGTGCCCGGATGCGCTGCGATGAAGTACGGAATCAGGTATTGCTTCTTGCCCGCTTCGGCGCTGTACTTTTCGAAGAGGCGCTTGAACTTGTCGTAGCTGCCGATGCCCGGCTTCATCATGCGCGTCAGCGGGCCCTCTTCGGTGTGCTCCGGCGCGATTTTTAGATAACCTCCGACGTGATGCTGCACCAATTCGCGTACGTATTCCGGGCTCTCGACTGCGAGGTCGTAGCGCACACCCGAGCCAATCAAAATCTTCTTGATGCCCTTCAGTTTGCGCGCCCGTTGATAAATTTTGATCAGCGACGAATGATCGGTGTTGAGGTTGTTGCAAATGCCCGGATACACGCAGCTTGGCTTGCGGCACGCGGCTTCGATCTCCGGAGTTTTGCAACCGATGCGATACATGTTCGCTGTCGGGCCGCCTAGGTCAGAAATCACACCGGTGAAGCCTTTCACCGAATCCCGAATCGCTTCGACTTCGCGGATCACTGAGTCTTCGGAGCGGCTTTGAATGATGCGGCCCTCGTGCTCCGTGATTGAGCAAAACGTGCAGCCACCGAAGCAACCACGCATGATGTTCACGCTAAAGCGAATCATCTCCCACGCCGGAATTTTTGTCTTGCCGTCGTGTCGACCACGCTCGTCGGCGTAGCGCGGATGCGGACTCCTCGCGTAGGGCAAATCAAACACCCAATCCATCTCCGCAGTGGTGAGCGGAATCGGCGGCGGGTTGATCCACACATCGCGCGAGGTCACGCCTTCGCCGTGCTGCTGCACCAACGCGCGCGCATTGCCCGGATTGGTTTCGAGGTGCAGCACTCGGTTTGCGTGCGCATAGAGCACGGCATCGTCTTTCACCAGCTCATAGCTCGGCAAACGAATGACGGAGCGCTCGCGCGGTGGCGCTTTCGGTTTGCCGTTAAGGCTGATGAGGTTTGGGTTGGGGACGAAGCTCAACGG
>DAINAJ010000122.1:2474-5224 GCA_036733505.1 Casimicrobium sp. | reverse complement strand
CCGCCGAGCACAATCGGCACGTCTTTGTACGCCTCGCGGCAACGCTGGCTGTAGACGAGCGCTGCGCGGTCCGGGCGCTTGCCGCCCACGTCGCCCGGCGTGTATGCGTCGTCGGTTCGGATTTTGCGATCAGCCGTGTAGCGGTTGATCATGGAATCCATGTTGCCGCTGGTCACGCCCCAAAAGAGATTCGGTTTGCCCAGCGCTTTGAACGGCTCCGCGCTGGTCCACTCCGGTTGCGCGATGATGCCCACACGAAATCCTTGGCCTTCGAGCACGCGCCCGATCACCGCCATGCCGAAGCTCGGATGATCGACATACGCGTCGCCCGACACCACGATCACATCGCAACTGTCCCAGCCAAGTGCCGCCATTTCTGCACGCGTCGTTGGCAAAAATTTGGCAGCAGGCCGAACCGCGCGAAACGGGGTATAGCTGGTGAGCGGCGTGGCAACGCGCGGAAACATCGAAACGTCGGCGTACGCAGGAGCGTCGGCGGCGGTTGGGCGTTGAGGGCGGTCCAGTAAATCGGACGTGGGCATGGGAGACTGCTTTACTACTGAGGCCGTATTTTACTGTGCAGACCGACATGTGCGACCGGATTGCCGCAAGCATTCGCGTGGAGGGCGTCCATGCGCCCATCACGCGCCTGCCGGCGGCGGCTCGTCACTTCATCTCCCCTCGCATCTCCCGCACCGTTGCCTCCAAGCCCGCCGCCTTCACATTCGCAGCAGGCACTAAAGCGCCGCTCACGAGTTCGATGCGATTAAAGAACCCACGGAAACGCTTGAACGCTTGACCATCGGCCGTTCGGCTGAAGAAACTACCCCACAACCCGCGCAGAGCGAGCGGCACGACCGGTGCGCCAGTTTGCTCGACGATTTTTTCGATGCCTGGGCGGAACGGATTCATCTCGCCATCGCGAGTGAGTTTGCCTTCTGGAAAGATTCCGATCACTTCGCCCTCTCCGAGCGCGTGACGCACACGCTCGAAGGCCTTTTCCATCATCGCCGGATCTTCCTTGGCGCTGGCAATCGGGATCGCCTTCATTTGTCGAAATACCCAGCCCATGCCCGGTGCCTTGAAGATGTTGTGGTCCATCACGAATTGAATCGGACGACGGATCGCTGCCGTGATCACCAGCGCATCCACGTAGCTCACGTGATTGGCCACGATGATGACCGGCCCTTTGTCCGGAATGTTTTCCAGCCCTTTCACCCGCAAGCGATACGCGAAAGAAATCAAAATCCAGCAGATAAATCGCAGCAAAAACTCCGGCGTTAACGTGTAGATGTATGCCGCAATGAGTGCGTTGAGAATGCCAATAGTGAGGATCAGCAACGGAACGTTAAAGCCCGCGAATTTAATGAGCACAATCGCCAGCACCGCCGACGCGACCATGAAAATCGCGTTCAGAATGTTGTTGGCCGCGATGATGCGCGAGCGGTGCGATGGCTCCGAGCGCTCTTGAATGAGCGCGTAAAGTGGCACGCTGTACAGTCCACCGCTCACGGAGAGCATGAACAGATCGAACACCACGCGCCAATGTTCGTGCTTGCTGATGAACTCGAGCGCACCGGACTGCCCGACGGGATGCAGGCCCTTCGTCGCGAAATACAAATCAATGGCGAACACACTCATGCCGATCGAGCCAAATGGCACGAGGCCAATCTCGACTTTCTTGCCCGACAGACGCTCGCACATCAACGAGCCGACCGCAACGCCCACAGCAAAAACCGCCAGCAATAACGTCGCCACTTGTTCGTTTCCGCCGAGCACGTCTTTGCTCATATTGGCGAACTGATTGAGCAACATCGCGCCGTAGAACCACAGCCAAGAAATACCGAGCATCGAGCGCCAAACAACGATGTTCTTCGCAGCAAGACGAAGATTGGCCGCAGTTTCGGTGAAAGGATTCCAGTTGAGCTTCAACGACGGGTCAGTCGCAGGGGCCGCTGGGATCGCGCGGCTCACGAGGTAACCGATGATTGCGAGAACCATCGTCGCAACGGCCACTACCGTCGGGCCGCTGGGCTTCAACGCGACCAACACGCCACCCGCAATCGTGCCCACAAGAATCGCGACGAACGTTCCCGATTCAACCAAAGCATTGCCGCCGACGAGCTCGTCGCTGGCGAGAGATTGCGGCATGATGGCGTACTTCACCGGCCCAAAGAGCGTGGAGTGCAAGCCCATTAGAAATAGCGAAATGAAGAGTACGCCAAGATTCGCCGTGACAAATCCGAACGCGGCAAGCGCCATCACTACGATCTCGAAAATTTTCACGCCGCGAATCACTCGCGTCTTTTCGTACTTATCGGCAAGCTGCCCTGCAAAAGCCGAGAACAAGACAAACGGCAAAATGAACACCGCGCCCGCCGCGTTCACCAGCAAATTTGAGTCCATACCAACAAGCGTCATCCCACCAAACGCCATGAAAATAATCATGCCGTTCTTGAACACATTGTCGTTCATCGCGCCCAAAAATTGCGTCCAGAAGAATGGCGCGAAGCGGCGTTCTCCCAGCAATGCAAACTGGCTGTGTTCAGACATGACTATCCTCTTTGGTGGCGTGAATTTTTGTTGCGTGGGTGTCGCGAAGTAAGAGCATATCAAGCACTCGCGCTTCTCTACCCGCAGCGAATCCGCATTCGACAGGTCGAGCGTACGGGTTTTCGTAGGTGCCGAAGAGCATGTCCCACAAAGGAAGATCGGCATAGTTGTTTTTATGAACGCCGAGCTCGTGGTGA
>DAINAJ010000122.1:0-2374 GCA_036733505.1 Casimicrobium sp. | reverse complement strand
AGATGCTGCGAGCATGAACAACCTCCATTTCGTGAACGGCGCATGAATAGGCGCCGTCGATGGAGAGATTGTTCACGGGGTGAGTGCGGCCGCGAAGCGGCCCAGCGAGAGTATTTCTTTTCGCTACTTTACGTAGCGACGACATCTGCACAACTACTGCGAGCGCAGACTAAACGGTATCGCTATTTCTTGGTGGCGTTCGGGAAGAACAGTTGCTCGCCGCCAATTTTGTACGACGCGATTACGCCCTGCCCTTCAGCACTCACGAGCCAATCGATGAACTTCTGGCCCGCTACGGCTTTCACGTGCGCATGCTTCTTCGGATTCACGAGAATCACGCCGTATTGGTTGAACAGTTTCGCATCGCCTTCGACCACGATCTTGAGGCTTTGACGATTTTTGAACGACAGCCATGTGCCCCGATCCGCCAGTATGTACGCGTTCATCGCCGCCGCAGTGTTGAGCGCCGGTCCCATGCCGGAGCCTGTGTCGCGATACCACGACTGCTTTTCGGTCGCTGGATCAAGGCCCGCTTGCTTCCAGTAGCGCAGCTCGGCGGCGTGTGTGCCGCTCTTGTCGCCGCGCGACACGAAGGGTGCCTTCGCGCCGTACACAGCCTTCAGGCCCGCGACGATGTCTTTGCCCAGCGCCTTAGCTGGGTCGTTCGCCGGTCCGATTAAGACAAAGTCGTTGTAC
Organism: Casimicrobium sp.; assembly: GCA_036733505.1. GTDB lineage: Bacteria > Pseudomonadota > Gammaproteobacteria > Burkholderiales > Casimicrobiaceae > Casimicrobium. Next base: position 1,678 of record DAINAJ010000122.1, on the reverse strand, counting down.
ATCACGGCGACGCGTTCTACGCCCGCACCCTCCGCAACAAATTTTTCTTCGGCGGGCTGGTCATGCACAAACACGACGTCTGCGTCCCCACGACGCCCCACATCGAGCGCTTGTCCTGTACCAAGCGCCACAACTTTGACCTGAATACCCGTTGCCTTCAAGAACTGGGGCAGCAAGTACCCGAACAATCCCGATTGATCAGTCGAAGTGGTTGAAGATACGGTGATCGAAGTGTCTTGCGCATTGGCAAGCGGCGAACCGAACGCGATCAGCGCGAGCGAAGCTGCGCTAGCAAAACGGAGCAAATAACGGAAGTGACGATTCATAAAGTTTCTCCTTCAAGGTAGTGCCGAGCCGCACCGGATTGAGGCGCAGAAAAAAATTCGGAAGCGGGTCGGTCTTCAACAATGCGCCCGCCATCAAGAAATACGATTCGCTGCGCAAGGCGCTTGGCTTGCGCGAGGTTGTGCGTCGTGAATATCAGGGTCGCACCCGTTGCGTGAACCGCTTTAATGACGCGTTCCACCTCGCGAGCAGCGGCAGGTGAGAGACTTGCTGTAGGTTCGTCGGCTAGCAACAAACGCGGCTGGCAGGCCCATGCTCTGGCGAGCGCAAGTCGTTGCTGCTCGCCGCCGGACAACGTCTTGGCCGGCTGCTGGGCAAACGACGTGAGTTCCGTTACGTCAAGCGCCAACCTCGCGCGGGCGCTGCATTCCGGCTCACTTATCGAACGATTTCTTAGTACATAACGAACGTTGTCCAGTACGCTACGTCGCAAAATCGCCGGGCGCTGGAAAATGAATGCCTGCTCGCGGAGGGGCGCGGAACTAATTTCGCCGGCGCTCGGCTCGAGGATGCCCGCGCAGAGCTTTAGCAAGGTTGATTTACCTGCTCCATTTGCACCCAATATGACCACTCGTTCGCCTGCTTGAACGTCAAGCGAGACGTCCTCGAGCAGAGTCTTTCCACTCACGCGAAACGACACCCGTCGCAGAGAAACAATCGGCGCAGTTAACTCAGTCATGACGCGCTTCAAGTTTGGTTTTCAAAGCGTAGGCGCATGCGTTGACCGTGAGAACAAGGCTCACAAGCAGCACCCCGAGCGCCAGCGCTAACGGCAAATCGCCTTTAGAAGTTTCTAGCGCAATCGTGGTCGTCATCACGCGCGTCGAACCGGCGATATTGCCGCCGACAATCATCACGGCACCCACTTCGGCAATCGCTCGACCAAACGCCGCCAACAACACGACGACAAGTGAGAACCGAACTTCGACCAGCAGAGTTTGCATGCGCGACCAAGTACTCAGGCCCAGTGAAGAAAACCAATCGCGTAGATCAACATGCGCGTCTTCAACCGTTTGCCGCGTAAGCGCGGCGATGATGGGCGTGATGAGTATCGTCTGCGCGAAAATCATGCCCAACGGCGTGAACAACCAGCCCAAAGCGCCCAACGGTCCACTGCGCGAAAGCAATAAGTAAACAGCCAACCCGATCACCACGGGCGGCAAGCCAAGCGCTGCGTTGAGACACACGACAAACGGCGACCGAAGCCGGCTACGCGTCAACGCAACCCATGCGCCCAAGGGAAAACCAATGACCGCCGCGACCAGTGTGGCCGTAGCGCTTACAGCGATAGACAGTCGCGTGATTTCGCCGAGCGTACTATCCCCCGCGAGCA
>DAINAJ010000121.1:5716-9309 GCA_036733505.1 Casimicrobium sp. | reverse complement strand
TTGATCGACGAGCGCATCGTGCGCGAAGCGCGCCGCAATCTCGCGTACACGCAACTGCAAATCGCCACCATTGCCGACACGCTGGGCTTCAACGACGCAGCGTATTTCAGCCGCGTGTTCACGCGCGTCACCGGTGTGTCGCCGCGCCAGTTTCGGGCGCAACTGTTTGCCCCGAGCGGAAAGCTCTAAACAACACTTTAACAGCTTTTCCGCGCTATCGACCAGTGGGCGGTCGTTTCAAGGTCATTTTTCTAATTATCGACAATTGATAAAAAGCGAGCGCAAGCACTGCCTGGCTGTCGCTTGTCATAAAAAGCTATTACTAACGCGCATCGCAGCGACGCTCGTTCTCCCTGCTGGCGGTATCAGTCGCGCTGCGCACGGCGAAGTGGACGAGCGCAACTGATGTCGCGCCTACGCACTTACCTTTGCGTCGTGTCGCTCACGCCCACCAACGCGTTCGTGAGCACGCGGCCCTCGCTCGCACTCGGCACACGGACGTTAAGAATCTGCGCGAGCGTCGGTGCGATGTCGACGGTTTCGGCGTATTGGCCGTAGCGCCCCGGTTTGATCCAGCGACGGCCCTCAAACATCATCGGCACATTGGTGTCATAGCTGTACGGCGTGCCGTGCGAGCACACGCTGGTCAGCGTGGGTGCCTTCGTCTGAAAATAGTAGAACGGCTTTTGCACTACGACGATGTCGACGGCCATTTGCCGATGCCACGCGCGCTGCACCAACAGTCCAATTCGATGCTGCGGCATCGCCCCCTGTTCGAGTTGCGTGCGCGTAAACGCGTAGCCAATGCCCGGCTGCTCCAGGAGCGTGCGTGCGACGAAATTCTCCACTTCGTCACGCTTGAGCCCTTTGGCGTCGATGGCCGCGTAGTCGAGCGTCCAGCCGCCGACCATGTGCTGCGTGGCAACCTTCGCGATACCGAATTTCTTCTCTGCAATCAGGTTAACCGCCGTGCGCAACTCGGCCGAATCGATGCGCGCCGCGTCAAATCCGCGCGCGGTGCTGTACTCCGGCGTGTTCATAAATCCATGATCGGCGGTCAGCACAGTGAGCACGTTGTCACGGCCAACCTGCGCGTCGACAGCATCGAAAAATTTCGCGATCGAGCGATCCAAGCGCAGCAGGTGATCCATCGACTGAATGCTCTCCGGGCCAAAGGCGTGGTTCACGTAGTCGTGCCCCGAAAAACTCACGCCCAGAATGTCGGTCGCGCCTTTGGGATTCAGACCAATGTTTTCCGCTTTCAGGAGCGAGACCGAAAAATCGGCCATCGATTCATCAGCGTACGGACCGGTGAGCAGCGTGCGGTAGTAAAGCGAGCCGGGCGAGGTTTCGCCGATGCCGTACATGTAGCCCATTTTCGAAGTCATGTTGTAGCGCTGGGTCGACACTTGGCCCTCGGGCAAGGCGCGAGCGTAGATCTTCGCGTCGTCGAACAGCGGATTCCAACGCGCATGAAACCACTTGTCTTGCGGTTTACTCGCGTAAAAGTTCTCCCACCATTGTGGGTGCTTGTCCATGTAATAGCTGGTGCTTGTGAAGCGACCCGTCTTTGTGGAATACATGTAGGCCGTGCCCGTTTTTCCGGCCAACAAAATTGCGCCACGATCTTTTCCGGAAACGGCGAACACGCGGCTCGCGTTGTTGTTGGCGTAGCGCAGCTCGTCGCCAAGCAAACTCGCTTGCAACAGTTTTGGACTGACGCCGTCTTCCAGCGTGGTCGGGGTGCCGTCGAGGTATTTGTGCGCGGCATCGGCGGTGTTGTAGATGAACTTACCGTCGCGCGTTTTCCAATCGTTTCCGATGATGCCGGTTTGATACGGGTATGCACCTGAGAGCACCGCAGCGTGTCCGGCTGCGGTCACGGTGAAGGCGTGCGCCTGATGGGCGTCGGAGAACCACGCTCCTTTATCGATCACGCGACGAAATCCGTTTGGTGCAAGCAAGTCATAGTTTTTCAGAAGCTGCTCTTGCGGCAAGCCGTCGACCATCAGAACCAGCACCAGTTTCGGTGGCGCCACACCACCGGCTACGTCCGCTGCGTGCAACAGCGGCGCGATCGTGAGCCCGGTGACGCTGAGCACCAGCACACGCTTTAAGCACTTGAATAGATGTTGCATAAGACTCTTCCTCGCTTTGATCTCGTTTAGGCGCATGTTGATTTGATTCTAGGCGCGTCGCTTCGCCCGCCGCTTCACGCTTACACTAGATCGAACCAATCGTAATGTCACTATGCAAGCATCCCTCAAACTTCTCAGCGAACACGCTTGCTTCGGCGGCGTGCAACGCTTCTACCAACACGATTCATCGGTCATCGGTTTGCCGATGCGCTTCGCGATTTTTTTGCCTTCCGCAGCAGCAATCACCCAAGTCGGTGGCCGCGCGCCAGCGTTGATGTATCTCGCGGGTTTAACGTGCACCGAAGAAACGTTCACGATGAAGGCCGGTGCTCAGCGACGCGCGGCGGAGCTTGGGCTCGCGCTCATCATGCCCGACACCAGCCCGCGCGGCGCTGGCATTGCTGGCGAGTCCGACGCGTGGGATTTTGGTCTTGCGGCTAGCTTTTACCTGGATGCGACCGAAGCACCGTGGGCAAAGCATTACCGCATGGAAACGTATCTCACGACGGAGCTACTCGCGCTCGTCGCCGAACAGTTTCCGATCGACGCCAAGCGCATTGGCATCTTCGGGCACTCGATGGGCGGGCATGGCGCGCTCACGCTTGCGCTGCGGCATCCGGGCTTGTTCAAATCGCTCTCGGCCCTCGCGCCGATCTGCGCGCCTACGCAGTGCGCGTGGGGACAGAAAGCGTTTACTGGATACCTCGGCGCGGACGTTGGGCAATGGGCCTCGCACGATGCGTCGGCGCTCATGAGCAAAATCACGAGCGCGCCGTTTCCAGATGGTATCTTGATCGATCAAGGCTTGGCCGACAAATTCTTGGCCGAGCAATTAAACCCCGCACATTTTGAAGTGGCCTGCAAGCGCGCCGAACAGTCGCTCACGGTGCGTCGCCACGCGGGATACGATCACGGCTATTACTTCATTTCCACGTTCATCAACGATCACCTTGAGCATCACGCGAAGACGTTGCTGCGAGTTGCGCAGTAGATCCGTAGGGCGGGCACTGCGCGCACCACGAATTACTAAATGAGATTGTCAAAAGAAACATCATGAGCAAAAAACACCCCACCACCGCTTTGATCCACCCCGTTCGCGAAGTGCCCGCTGGCTTTCGTGCCTTGATGCCGGGGACGGAGCGTGCGTCCACTGTGCTCTTTGAAAACGTGAGCAAATGGAAAAACCGTTCGGGTTTTGACGAGTCGATCTACACGTACGGCACCAGCGGCACACCCACCACACGTGATCTGCAAAACCGCATCGCTGAGTGGGAAGGCGGGTTCGCCAGCGTGCTGTTCCCTTCAGGCTTGGCCGCCGTGGCGTACGCGTTTCTGCCGTTTGTTGCGCCGGGCGATCACGTCTTAATTCCGTCGAACGTATACGACCCCGTGAAGACATTGTCGAACGGATTGCTCAAGCAAATGGGCGTAACCGTCGAGCAATACGACCCGTTG
>DAINAJ010000121.1:0-5616 GCA_036733505.1 Casimicrobium sp. | reverse complement strand
TTGCGCGGATTGCCGACAATGCCAATCCGTATCAAACACGTTGAGCGCGTGGCGCTCGATTTGGCACATTGGTTAAAAGCACAGCCGCAGATCAAAGCAGTGCTTCATCCGGCGTTGCCCGATTGCCCCGGTCACGATATTTGGAAACGCGATTTCACGGGGTCTACGGGCGTCTTCTCCATCGTGTTTCAAGATCAGTACGGCGCGGAATCTGCGGCGCGGTTCATCGAAGCGCTTGAACTCTTCGGCATCGGCGCAAGCTGGGGGGGTATCGGCTCGCTCGCGCTCACCTATGACCTCACAAAGTCTCGCGCGAATTGGCCGCACAAGGGCGCACTCGTTCGGCTCAACATTGGGCTTGAGGACGAAAATGATTTGCGCAATGATTTGGAGCGCGCGCTCAAGGGGCTTTAAGTGTCTTGAGTTTGCGTCGGTAGGCGCGGACTTGGCCGCGCTAGCTCGTTGCACCGAGCGACGCCAAGTCGTCGCCTACCATTCAAGTGTTTCAGGTTACCGCAACGCCTCTCTTCCCTTTCGGGCGAAGGAGATAACTCAAGGAATTCAACATGACCACCGCCTACGACTTCACCGCCAAAGACATCACGGGCAAACAGCAAAAGCTCTCGAAGTACAAAGGCAAAACGCTTTTGATCGTGAACACCGCGAGCAAATGCGGCTTCACGCCACAATACAAAGGCTTGCAGGAGCTCTACGACAAGTATCACGATGAAGGCCTCGAAGTGCTCGGGTTTCCGTGCAACCAATTTGGCGAACAAGAACCGGGCGACGCCGCCGAAATCGCGAGCTTCTGCGACTTGAATTACGGCGTGAACTTTCCGATGTTCGCGAAGGTCGATGTCAATGGCGACGACACCGCTCCGCTCTTTGAGCATCTGAAGAAAGCCGCGCCGGGACTGCTCGGAAGCGAAGCCGTGAAGTGGAATTTCACGAAATTTCTTGTCACGCCCGATGGCAAAGTAAAGCGCTTCGCGCCAACCGACGAGCCTGCGTCGCTGGCGAAGGATATTGAGAAGGCGCTCGGCGAGTGACACGCGAACACACGATGCGCCGTGTCGTCATCCGGGCGTAGGCCGAGATCCAGAAAGTGCCAGTACGTACCATGGTGAACGTTGCGGGGCGCAGCGCCTGGATCCCGGCATTCGCCGGGATGATGCTAGGCGTGTTGTCGGCGTCTTATGTCGCCACAGCGCATTCGCAACCACCGCCGCAGAAGACGCTTTTTCTCACGGTCAACGCCGCCGAATCGACCTTCGACCCCGCCGCCATCGATGACATCCCGTCGAGCGACATCGTTCATCAGATTCTCGAAGCACCGCTCGAGTACGACTACTTTGCGCGACCGCCAAAACTCACCTCACGCACCTCGACGCTCGTTGAATCGTCTGCCGACGGCAAGTCGTACACGCTTCGCGTAAAGCCCGGCACTTTCTTCACGCCCGACGCCGCGTTCAACGGCAAGCCGCGCGAATTGGTCGCAGCGGACTACGTCTATTCGATCAAACGATTGCTCGATCCGAAGATTGCGTCGCCGAACTATTACTTGCTCGAAAACAAACTCGTGGGCGGCGAAGCAGTACGCAAAGATGCGGAAAAAACGGGCCGCTTCGATTACGACCGCGAGATCGCGGGGCTGCGCACGTTGGATCGATACACGTTTCGCGTTGAACTGTTGCAGCCCGACTTTGAGTTCGTCTTTAACTTCGCGAGCCGTGCGTTCGCCGCAGTCGCTCGCGAAGTCGTAGAAAAGTATCGCGATGAACGCAACCGCGTGCGCGAACACCCGGTAGGCACCGGCGCCTTTATGCTGGGGCGGTGGGAACGGTCGAGCAAGATCGAATTGGTCCGCAATCCGACCTATCGCGAAGACCGTGTACCCACTCCGACCACCGCGGAAGACAAGGAGCTTGCGAAGAGCACGGCTGGGCGCCGCGCACCGCTTGTTGACCGCGTCGTCGTCACGGTGCTTGAGGAAAGTTTGCCGAGCGTGTTGGCGTTTCAAAAGGGCGAGATTGACCGCCTCGCAATGCCGCGCGATTTGTTTGACCGGATGTTCACCGGTAACAACGCGTTGAAGCCCGAATTTGCTGCGCAAAACATTCGCAACCAACGCGCGTTGGAGCCGCTTCTTGGCTTCAATTATTTCAACATGAACGACCCCGTAGTCGGCGGCTATTCCATCGAGAAGAACGCGCTGCGACGCGCGATTTTGCTGGCGTACGACGCGGAGCGAGAAGTGGCGACGATCTTCAAAGGTCAGGCCGATTTGGCGCAGCAACTGGTGCCGCCAGGTCAAGCCGGACACGATCCGAAGCTCAAGCTGCGCCCACCGTTCGACCCGCCGCTCGCCCGCGCGCTGCTCGACAGATTTGGCTACAAAGATTGTGATGGCGACGGTTACCGCGAAGCACCGGGCTGCCAGCCGTTGAAGATTACGCGCAGCACGACGACCGATTCGCGCGGCCGCACGCAAGAAGAAATCTGGAAAAAGAGCATGGATGCGATCGGCATTCGTGTGGAGTTCTACGCGCAGAAGTGGCCCGACCTGATCGAAATGTCGCGCACCGGCAAGCTGCAAATGTGGGGCTGGAGTTGGATCACCGATTCGCCTTCCGGCAGCGGATTTATCAGTTTACTGGTGTCGCGAAACGTTAACGCGATCAACGATATGCAGTTCAACAACGCGGAGTACGACCGCTTGTTCGACGACGCGGCGAAGCTGCCACCCGGCCCAGCGCGCGACCGACTTTATCGTGCGATGTCCGAAATCGCCGCCGCCAACAGCGTGCTCGATTTCGGCATTCACACTTATGTGAATGACCTGACGCAGCCGTGGGTCATCGGCTACAAACGCCACCCGTACTGGCGTACACCGTGGAAGTATGTCGACGTTGATGCGGCGGCGCGGGCGGCGTCCTCGGGGCGTAAATAGCCATACGGCGCTGCCTTGACTTGCCGTAGAGCAGGCGCAAACACCGCGACGGTTCATCACGGGCAAGCCCGCTCCCACAGCAGATGGATCTCCAGCGATAATCCACGCTTCAATTTCTACTTATGAACGCTGAAGTATGAAGCGACTGCTACTGACCTGCGCGGCTATCGTCACGCTGGCACTGCCCGTGTTGCCCGTACAGGCTACGGATATGAACAAAACCGTGCGTGTTGCCTTCCAAGTGGACGTGACCGGTTTTGATCCACAAGCAACAAATGATCTCTACTCAGCGCACGTCAACAACGCGCTGTTTGGCAACTTGTTCGAGTTTGACTACTACGTGCGTCCTGTACGGCTTCGGGGGATGCTCGCCGAGTCTTTGCCGGAAATTTCCAGCGACGGATTGGTTTGGAAAATTCGCTTGCACAAGGGACTCTACTTTGCGGACGACCCGGTCTTCAAGGGCAAGAAACGCGAAGTGGTCGCGCAAGACTTGGTCTACTCCTGGAAGCGGATGCTTGACCCAAAGATCATCTCGCCGAACTTGTGGCACATCGAAGGCAAGGTCGTTGGGATGGACGAAGTCGTCGCCGACGCGAAAAAGACCGGCAAATTTGACTACGATCGTCCGGTCGCGGGTTTGAAGGCGTTAGATCGGTACACCGTGCAACTCACGCTCAAACAGCCTGATTACACGCTGACCGAGTTAATGCAGCAGTACAACTGGTCGCCCGTGGCGCGTGAAGCTATCGAGGCATACCGGGATGCGGGCGGCCGCACGATGAACAACCCGGTCGGAGCCGGTCCCTATCTCATTAAGCAATGGGTCAAGGGCAACAAGGTGATCCTCACGAAGAACCCAAATTACTCGCAAAAGTATTCGCTGACGGAAGGGGAAACAGCAGAAGACAAAGCGGTCATCGCGCGCAACCAAGGCAAAGACTTACCGTTGGTTGGCAACGTTGAAATCAGCATCATCGAAGAGGCGAACCCACGATTGCTGACCTTCAAATCCGGCGCGCTCGACTACGAATTCGTCGGCCAAGATTTGATTGGCAACGTGGTGCAGGGCGGGAAACTCTTGCCGGAGTATTCAGAAAAAAACATTCGCCATCAGAGAGCGATGGATCCAGCGCTGGCGTACGACTATTTCAATTTGGAAGACCCGATGGTCGGGGGCCTCACGCCTGACCGCATCGCGTTGCGCCGCGCGATCATCCTCTCGTTTCCGACGGACGACTACGTTCGCGTGGTGTTTCGCAACCAAGCGGAGCCCGCCAATCAAGTCATCCCGCCGACGCAGACCGGCCACGTAGCAAACAAACCGAATCTGAATAAGCAGGACGTGCAGATGGCCAACGCGCTGCTCGATAAGTTTGGCTACAAAGACGTTGACGGAGATGGCTTTCGTGAGATGCCCGACGGCAAGCCGCTCACCATCACGCGCTCCTCCACGCCGCGCGCGATTGACCGTGAAACTGACGAACTCTGGAAGAAGGCGCTCGACTCGATCAAGATCAAGATTCAATACAACAATCAGAAATGGCCAGACTTGCTAAAGCAAGGTCGCGCCGGTCAACTCCAGTTCTGGGGTCTGGGTTGGATCTCACAAGCGACCGACGGCAATTCGTTCGTTCAGTTGCTCTACAGCAAGAACATTGGCCAGTCGAACTTCGCGCGCCTCAACATGAAGCAATACGATGAACTGTACGAACAGGCGCAGAAGCTTCCGCTTGGGCCGAAGCGTTGGGCGCTCTACAAGGCGATGAATGAGATCGCAACGGTGTATTCCGTCTGGCATCCTGGTGTGTTCCGGTACCAAAACGTGCTGATGCAGCCGTGGCTATCGAACTACAAACGCAATCCGTTCCGCCAACACTTTTGGCACCTCATGGACATCGACGAAACGAAACGTCCGAAATCTTAACGTCATGAAGATGCAATTCACTCGGGCATCATGAAGCGTCGTTGCGACGAAGCGACGTTGTAGGCGCGGACTCGGCCGCGCTTTCCGGTTGCACCGAGCGACGCCAAGTCGTCGCCTACCCGTCCGGTCTTACAGGGGACGTTCTGTACAGCTTTATTGCGCTAGCGACCTACAGATGGTCGTTAGCGAGGCATTTTGCAGTTTGTCAATTACCGAGATAAATGATCTGCAAGCGCCACGCAGCGGTCGTTAGCGGCCAAAAGCCATTACCGCCGTAGGCTGGGTTGTAAACCCAGCATTCCAATTCCCCCTGAGCTGCGCTGGGTTTTCAACCCAGCCTACATAACCTCCGCCGCTACTACGCGCGCTCCGGCAACGGCAGCGCGCCGGAGAATTTGCTGCGTAGTGTGGCGAAGCGCGCGCGAACGTTCCGGACGTTGTTCGCCGCGGTGAATAGCCGCTGCACGAGCGCGTGGTACGCGGGCATATCGCGCACGGTCAGGACGAGCGTGAAGTCCACGCTCGGCGCGGTGCGGTAAACCTGAGTCACCGCCGGCTCGGCGGCAAGAACGCGATCGAAGGCGTCAAACGACTCCGCGTTCTGCACGTCGAGCGTGATTTCCACTATCGCCGTGATCGACGCGCCAAGCTTTTCCGGCGACAGGATCGCGACGGTCCGCTCGATCACGCCCGCGTCAGTCATGGCCCGAACGCGTCGCATCGCGGTCGCGGGCGACGT
>DAINAJ010000120.1:0-9378 GCA_036733505.1 Casimicrobium sp. | reverse complement strand
AGCAACTACACCCGCTAACCCGCTCCAATACTCAGCCCGTAGAAATAATTGAAAAATTTAGCGGAAAGCTGCAAATCTCCTAAGTATCGTCACGCGACCTGCTTACGACGAAGTTCTTCGTCACGCAATTCGCGTCGAAGGATCTTGCCAACGTTGGTTTTTGGCAATTCGTTGCGGAACTCCACATACTTCGGGATCTTGTACCCGGTCATATTTTCTCGACAATGGGCGAGCAGTTGCGGCGCGGTCAGCGACGGATCTTTGCGTACAACGAAAATTTTCACGACTTCACCCGACTTGCCATCGGGGACCCCCACTGCGGCCACCTCGAACACGCCAGAGTGCATGGCTACCACGCCCTCAACCTCATTGGGATAAACATTGAACCCTGAAACAAGAATCATGTCCTTCTTGCGGTCCACGATATAGAAGAAGCCGCGCGCGTCCATCGTTCCGACGTCGCCCGTCGAAAGCCAACCCTCAGAATCCAGCACTTTCGCTGTTTCATCGGGTCGGTTGTAATACCCGCGCATAACCTGCGGCCCGCGTACACAAATTTCACCTGGCGTCTGATGGTCGTCAAGCGCAATCCATTGGCCGTCGTCGGTACGTAGGCGAACCTCCGTCGATGGGATCGGCAGGCCGATAGACGCGTTATATCCTGTCGATGTAACGGGATTAATCGTCGCGCCCGGCGATGTTTCAGTGAGTCCATAGGCCTCAATAAGCGGCGTCCCAGTGACTCGCTGCCACTCCTCCGCCGTTGCTCGTTGCACGGCCATCCCACCACCTAAGCCGTGCCGCAGCGCGCTAAAGTCGAGTTGCGCGAAGTCCTCATGGCTCAGCAATGCAGTGAAAAGAGTATTGACGCCAGGCAGCACCGTAAATCGATGCGCCGCGAGTGTTCGAACGAATGCTGGCACATCTCGCGGATTGGTGATCAGCACAACTTTCGCCCCCATCGTCGCATACACGAACGTGCACGCCGTCAGAGCGAATATGTGATACAGCGGTAGCGCCGCGATGACGCACTCGTCGCGCTCATCTTGCTGGAAGCCAAACAGCCAAGCCCGCGACTGCATTACGTTGGCAATGATATTGCCGTGAGTCAACACCGCGCCCTTGGAAACGCCGGTTGTGCCACCGGTGTACTGCAAAAAGGCGATATCGTCTTGGGTCAATGTCTCGCGCTTGAGCGCCTCACCGGCGCCATCGGACAATGCCGCATTGAACCGAATCGCCGATGCAAACTTAAATTCCGGAACGAGCTTCGCGACGTGGCGGACCAAAAAATTGAGGCCAGGGCCTTTCCACCAACTTAAGCGATCGCCCAGCCCCGTAACTACGACGTGCTTCACCTGCGTTTCGCTAATCACTTCCTGCAGAACACTTGCGAAGTTCTCAATAACTAAGATGCCCTTGGCTCCCGAGTCGCTCAGCTGATGCTGCAACTCACGCGGCGTGTACAACGGATTGCAGTTGACCACAGTCAACCCTAGGCGCAGACAGCCCATCAAGGCGACTGGATACTGCAAAATGTTGGGCATCATGAGCGCGAAGCGATCCCCCCTCACGAAGCCGTGCTTTTGCAGGTGAACGGCGAACGCAGCACTAAGTCTGTCTAATTCACGGTAACTCAGGTCTGAGCCGCTGCAATGGAAGGCGATGCGGTCCGCGAACTTCGTGAGTGCCTCTTCCAACATTTCCGCCAAGTTCGCGTACTGAGCGAAATCGATTTCAGCGGGGATGGTCGGTGGGTATTCCTTTAGCCAAGGTCTGGTTGCTGCGTCTGCCATAGTGTCCTCCTTCGCGCATTGTAGGCACGGCAGGCGACGACTTGTCAAAAAGCAAAAAAGCCCGTTAAAACGAGCTTTTCGCGCTGGCGGAGGATCGGGGATTCGAACCCCGGTTAGGCTATTAACCTAAACACGCTTTCCAGGCGTGCGACTTAAACCACTCATCCAACCCTCCGGTGAGCAACCGAAATTCTAGCGTGCTTCTCGGTCATGCCCGAAGTTCAGGCGTTTAATATGCCAATTTCGCCATGTACTCATTACACTTCGTCGCGTTGAACGTGCCGGATCGCCACCTAGCATCCTTGGCATGCATGAGCTTCCGAATTTCATCCACTTGCCACTCATCGGTCTCGCGATCGGCATCATCGTCGGTTTAACAGGCGTCGGTGGCGGCTCGCTGATGACGCCGATTCTGGTTGCAGGTCTCGGTATACCACCAGCCATCGCCGTCGGCACCGATTTGCTCTTTGCGTCCATAACCAAATCCTTCGGAGCGGCGGCGCATTGGCGAGCCGGCAACGTCGCGAAGCGACTTTTGCTAGTTCTGATACTTGGCAGCCTGGCCGGTGCCGGATTAGCGTTTGCTCTGATTCATGGCTTGAAGCCGAACATTGACTCGCTCAATCGAGTCATTCGCAGCGCGCTGGCCGTTGCTTTGTTCGGCACCGCAATTGCACTGATGTTACGCCCGTGGTTGCTACGTATGCGTCGACCCCTCACACTCCCTATCGCTGCAAACGACATCGACAGCCAAAAGGTCTGGCCGACCATGACGCTTGGCTTAGCCATCGGCGCGGTGGTCACGCTCTCGTCGATCGGCGCCGGCGCGATTGGCGTAACCGCACTGCTTTTGTTACACCCTGCACTTCCTATTTCTCGCGTCGTGGGCACGGACATCGCCTATGCCGTGCCGTTGACTGCAGTGGCCGGTCTCGCTCATGCGAGCGTGGGGCATGTTGATGGCGGATTGCTCGCCGGGCTATTGGTGGGGTCCGTGCCGGGCATCCTAATTGGCGCACATGTCTCTAGGCGCGTGCCTGAAATTGCCACTCGAAGTCTGCTCGTGGCCGCGCTCTCGTTCGCCGGCGCGAAATTGGTTGCGTAATGAGTATTGAAATAAATGCCGCAAGCGTGAAGCCTTGGTATGCACGGCCGCGTATCGTGAGCACACCTGAAGGGTTTGCACAACGTCTTAGCCAAACGCGCACGAAGCTGCAGGCGGCGGCGCGCTACGCGCCTTGTGTGCTCGCGAGCAGCCTGTCGGTCGAAGACATGGTGCTCTTCCACCTCGTCGCGAAAGGTGACCTTTCCATCGAAAGCTTCGCATTGGACACGGGAAAGCTTCCCGCTGCCACGCTCGCACTCTGGGCAGAAGTCGAAGCAAACTACGGTCGCAAGCTAGCGCGCGTCACGCCTGACGCGGCCGAACTAGCAACCCTCGCAGCCGCACAATCCGACAGCGCAATCTACGAAACAAAAGCCGCACGTGCGCTGTGCTGCGATGTGCGCAAGACCGCGCCACTGCGGCGCCAACTCGCGGGCAAAGCCGCATGGGTCACCGGTTTGCGCAAGGCGCAAAGCGCTGGCCGTGCGAGCGTGCCGCATCAACTCTGGGACGCCGCGTTCGGGCTTGAAAAATTCAACCCACTGGCCGATTGGACCGACGACGATCTTTGGTATTTCGTGGATCGCGAAAACATCCCCGTAAGCACGCTTTACAACAAAGGCTACGCCAGCATCGGCTGCGATCCATGCACGCGACCGATTCGCTTTGACGAACATCCGCGCGCGGGTCGTTGGTGGTGGGAAGCGGCTGCGGACACTGCGACGGGGACCTCCACTGAATGCGGCATTCACGTAGCTGCGTCGACGAACTAAGCTACGCCGCCAACAACAGACACCACAACGAACGATACGAAGGCCACTACATGACCGCTCGCGACGCATTCTTGACCACGCCGACCGCAACGGTGCACACGTTGCAAAACGATCACCTCAATTGGCTCGAGGACGAATCCATCAGCATCTTGCGCGAAGTGTTTGGCAGCTTCGAGCGCCCGGCAATTTTGTGCTCATGCGGAAAGGATTCGCTCGTCGTCTTGCACCTCGCCATGAAGGCCGCTGCGCCGGGCAAATTGCCAGTGCCGATCGTACATATCGACACGGGACACAACTTCCTTGAGGTCATCGCTTTTCGCGAGTATCTCGTACAGAAGCACGGCCTCAAATTAATCGTGGGTCACCTTGATGATTCGATCAAAAAGGGCTCGATTGTGCTCGCCGATACGAACGAGAGCCGTAATCCGCATCAAACGATTACGCTCCTCGAAACGATCGAGGCGAATCGCTTTGATGCGATGGTCGGTGGCGCGCGACGCGATGAAGAGAAAGCTCGCGCGAAAGAGCGGGTGTTTTCGCATCGCGACAGCTTTGGTCAGTGGCAGCCGCGAGCGCAGCGCCCCGAGCTTTGGAATCTTTACAACACACGTATTGCCCAAGGCGAAAATTTCCGCGTGTTTCCGATCTCGAATTGGACCGAACTCGACGTTTGGAATTACATCGCGCGGGAGGAAATTGAGCTGCCGTCAATCTATTACACGCATCAGCGCGAAGTGATCGAGCGCAACGGGCTGCTCGTGCCTGTCACCGACATTACGCCACCGCGGGCAGACGAAACCGTCGTAACGCGTGACGTGCGCTTCCGCACGGTGGGTGACATTTCATGTACCTGCCCCGTGGCCAGCACGGCTGCCACTGCGGACGCTGTCATTCTCGAAACGATTACCGCCACGGCTAGCGAGCGCGGCGCAACACGCATGGATGATCGTGCAAATGACGCTGCGATGGAACGACGAAAGAAAGAAGGCTACTTCTAAGCCTTACGCGTATTTGCGAACCACGGTCAGTGCTCGTCGCACACTAAACACAAAATGAAAACACAGAACTCCATCACCTCCTCCCACGCACGCCCGCTCCGCTTCATCACCTGCGGCAGCGTTGACGACGGCAAAAGCACGCTTATCGGCCGCTTGCTCTTTGACAGCAAAGCGCTCATGGTCGACCAACTTGAATCGCTCGGTAAGGCGCGCGGCGCACAAAGCAAGAGCGGACAGATTGATCTGTCGCTCGTCACCGACGGCTTGGAGGCCGAACGCGAGCAAGGCATCACCATTGACGTAGCCTACCGCTACTTCGCCACACCCAAGCGCAAGTTCATCATTGCGGACGCGCCGGGGCATGAGCAGTACACGCGCAACATGGTGACCGGCGCGTCGAAGAGCGACGTGGCTGTCGTGTTGATCGACGTCACCAAGCTCGATTTTTCACAGCCGACCGTCGAACTATTGCCGCAGACCAAACGTCACAGCGCGCTCGCGGCACTCCTTCGTTTGCAACACATCGTCGTCGCTGTGAACAAAATGGACGCCATCAATTTCGATCAAACGAAGTTCGAGCGCGTCGTTACAGCGTTCACGCAGCTCGCCGCTTCGCTCAAAATCACGCACTTCACGGCCATTCCTCTCTCCGCGCTCGACGGCGACGGCGTGGTTGCACATACCGAGCGCACGGCATGGTTCAATGGCCCCGCGCTGTTGCCACACCTTGAGTCGCTCGTGCTCGACGACGTGCTGCATGCCGATGAGGTCGCGACACCAACGCAGGCGCACATCGCCGTGCAATGGGTCACGCGCGACGCCGCTGACGATCACGTTCGCTGGGCGACGGGCGACATCGCCGAGGCGCAACTTTCAGTTGGAGAACACGTCACCATTTTCCCGAGCGGCGCGAAGGCCGTGGTCGCGGCGATTCGCACGGGCCGAGGTGACGTTGCCCGTGCAGCGCCCGGCGAAGCAGTGGCCGTGCGCTTCGACCGTCAGGTGGATGTGGCGCGCGGCGATTGGATCATCGCCGCCAACGCTGCAGGCACCGTGTCGACCCTCGTGCAGCGCGCCACAGCGACACTCGCGTGGCTCGACTCCGCGCCGCTGACCATCGGCCGTCGTTACGTCGTGCGCCACGGCGCGCGCTGGTTGCCTGCCCGCGTGAGCTCGGTGTCGTCGTGCCTAAACTTGGCAAGCGCACAATGGACCACCGCGCAGAGCGGTGGCGAAGATGCGCCGCTTGCAGTGAACGCCAACGATCTGGTTCGAGCAGAAATCGAATTTGCTCAAGCGCTCCCTCTGGCGGCGTTTGCGGATAGCGCAGCGCGCGGCGCATTCGTATTGGTAGACCCCAGCACCAACGCGACCGCCGCCGCGGGGATGATTCAGTAACAGCTTTTCTGCTCCAACGACCAGCACGCGGTCATTTCAGGAAATTTGTCTTCATAGTCGACTACGCATACTTTGTCGGCTAGAACACTGCACAAAGACCGCAGGCCGGTCGCTCGATCAATTTATCAGCGAAAAGTTGTTACGGCGTAAATTATCCGCGGCGCGCACAAACGCCGCGATCGCGACGCCACGCTACGCGCATCGAAGTGCGCGCCACAGCGCCGCGCCCGTTGTTCACGATATGCTTCTCGGGATGCAGTGGCATTGTGCCCGGCCCACTTTTGTAAAGCACGTCATGAATCTAGAAAAAGTCATTTTCGGTTTCTTCATCATCTTGGCGTGTACGCTGAACTTCGGTTTCTTCATCGGCGACATCGAGCGTCCCGATCTACATCACCCGATGGAACTCGGCGCTGCAGTCGCGGTGAACCTTATCGCGACGGTGCTCAAGTTTGGCGATCGCACGCATCTCGGCGCCACGCATTTGGCCACATCGTTGGTTGCATCGCTGCAACTGGTCGCCGCCGCGATGTTTTGGGCCGTTCACGTCTACGGTCAGGGCCTTGCCATGAACGCCAGTAGCACGTCGACCGTCGTTTCCCTATCTGGCGGCGCATTGCTCGCCAACATCATATCGGTCATCCTGCTCATCGGCGAAACGCTTCGCCATGGCCGTTAGTCGCCTGAGCACGCGCGCGAAAGCGCACGCCTAGCGGCCAACCTCATCATGGGCGACGTTCTTTTTCTCATCCTGCGCCGCATGCGCGCGCCGCTGATCTTGTTGATCGCGCTCTACGCAATCGCTGTGTTCGGTTTGGCGTTAACGCCGGGGGTGCGCTCCGACGGAACGCCGGAGCGCATGACCCTCTTCCACGCCTTTTACGTCGTCAGCTACACAGCAACCACGATTGGCTTTGGCGAAATACCCAACGCGTTCACAGACGCGCAGCGCATGTGGATGATCGTGGTGATTCACCTGACCGTCATTGGCTGGACGTACACGCTCGGATCCATCTTCACCCTGGTGTCGGACACTACGTTCCGTGCCGCAGTCTCGCGCAGTATGTTCGCGTGGCGCGTTCGCGGCATCGGACAGCCCTTCTTTATTGTGTGCGGCTACGGCCAGAGCGCGGCGCTCATCGCCCGCGCGTTGGACCGATTGGATTACCGCATCGTGGTGATCGAATCGCGTGCCGACCGTGCGTCGCAGCTGGTTATCGTTGACGTGGCCTCGCCGCTGATCACGCTGTGCGCTGACGCGAGATTTCCGGACGTACTGCGCGACGCAGGTATTGATCGCCCGCAGTGCGCTGGACTCCTCGCGCTCACGTCTTTAGACGAAGTAAACCAAACCATCGCTATCGGCGCCCACACACTGCGCCCTGGACTGCAAATCATCGCACGCGTGAAAAACGCCACCGTTCAAACGAATCTTCGCGCACTCGGCGGCATCCAAGTGGTCAACCCGTTCGACACATTTGCCACCAATCTCGCGCTCGACCTTGATGCACCGGACGTCCTGCGGCTGGAGGAGTGGCTTACCGATTCGCCTGATGCGCAATGCCCCAATCGCCTCGGAATCCCCACCGGTTCATGGGTCATCGTAGGCTTTGGACGATTTGGGCGCGCGATCGCGCGCGTGCTCGACCAACGCGGCATCGCGTGGCGCGCGGTCGACCACCAAAGCATCGATTTGGAGAGCGCCAACGGCCATCAAGTCGTCGTTGACGACGACACCGGACGCGCTCTCGGCGGCGCTGACATTACGCACGCCACGGTCGTCGTAGCGGGCACAGACAACGACGCCACCAACCTCGCGATCATCACGCTTGCGCGCCGCGTCAACCCGAACGTCTACACCATCATTCGCCAAAACCATGTCGCCGACGCAGTGCTCGTCCACGCGGCGAAAGCCAACATGCGCTTCGTTCAGGCTGAGATCATGGTTCATGAATGCCTACAACTGATCAAAGTGCCGCTTCTGGCGTCGTTCCTGCGTCGCGTTGCAACCGAAGGCGCACACGTCGCGACTGACGCCATAGAAACGATTCAGCGCTCATTGGGCCACGGCTCGCCGCACGTGTGGACATTCCACTGCGACGTGATGCGCCCCGGCATGTTCGCGGCGTTCTTCCAAAGCGGTGGCGAAAACCTGATTCTGGAACATTTACAACGCGACCCGTTCGACGCTACAGCACGCCTTTCGTGTGTCGCGTTAATGCTCGCGCGCGGCTCGGAAGAATCGTTGCGACCCGACGAGCAGGCACCGCTGCAAGTCGGTGACCGCATCCTTTTCGTTGGCGATGAGCGCGCGATGCGCCTGCAAAGACGCTTTGCGCGAGATCCGCTGTCCATCGAATATGTCCGCACAGGTGTCGAAGTTCCGCGCACCTGGTTGTTTCGCAAAATTCGGCAACGCAGCAATCCTCAGTCGTTGAGTTAACGATATAGCTTTATAGCGCCAGCGGCAGCGATATGGTCTTTTCAGCCAATATTTGGCGATAGTCGACTTTTCCGTTTTTTCTGAGAAATCGCGCGGAGAAGCCCACCGGTATGCGGTTTAGCCATTTTTGAGCGATCAAGCTGTTGGCACAACCTTACTTCCCGCCCGCCATGCGCCACGCCTCGCCAACCGTCGTCGCTCCGGGGGCGACGTGTTGCATCACTAGTGCTAGCCCTATGAACATGGCCAACAAAATGACCACGGGCAACACGCTGCGCCGCACCGCCGTCGTCAACCAATCTGGCCGATGCGCCACATCCGCGCGCTTGTAAAGCCACGTCCCAACGCCACCGTCGATTAGCAGCTCGGCAAAGAACGTCGGCGCGCTGTACACCGCGTAAAACGCGACGCCGAAAACGGCGGCCGCCACCACCACGATCCCGATCAGTAGCACGACGAATCCAGCGTCACCGTCAATATCTAAATCCCAACCGCCGCCTTTGCCGCCGCCACCCGAGCGACTACCGCCTGACACGAACCCGCTCGCAAATCCATCCGATGGCCCCTCTGCGAACGAGTCGCTAGCCCCACCGCCGCCGAAACGCCCGCCACCGCCGCCCCACGACGAGGCGCCCCCCGAGCTGCTAGAACCGCTTGAGGAGCCACCCGATCCACCGCCAAAACCGTCGCTCCAAGAGCCTCCACTGTCACGCGCCGAACGCGCGGACGACGGCGGCGGGGATTCGTGCTGACGCCGTTGCCACCACACCCAAATACTCACCAAACCAAGGAACACAGCCCAGGCGATCAACACCGCCAACGGATAACGCCACAATGGCCGCACACCCGCGCCATGCATAGCCAC
>DAINAJ010000119.1:2714-9432 GCA_036733505.1 Casimicrobium sp. | reverse complement strand
GTAACCCCGTTATACTGCCTCGCATGAATATTGCAGTAGACACTGTCGCCATTTTGCGACGTGCGCGTAGTGTGCTTTCGACCGAGGCGGCCGCTATTGCGGCGGTGGAGTCGCGCTTGGCTGCCAATGGCGACGCGCTGGTGGCTGCGGTTCAGGCAATTCTGAGCGCGACTGGGCCTGGTCGCGTGGTGGTTACCGGGATCGGTAAGTCCGGCCACGTCGGTCGCAAAATCGCCGCAACCCTCGCGTCGACCGGCACGCCAGCTTTTTTTGTGCACCCCGCCGAGGCGAGTCACGGCGACATGGGCATGATCGCTGCGGTCGACGTCGTGATCGCGCTGTCTAACTCGGGCGAAGTGGCTGAGGTCAACGCGCTCCTCTCGCCGATCAAACGCGTCGGCGCGAAAATCATCGCGATCACCGGCAATGAGCAATCCACGCTCGCCACCGAGGCGGACATCACGCTCGACGCGGGAGTGCGCGAAGAAGCCTGCCCCTTGGGGCTCGCACCGACGGCGAGCACTGCCGCTGCAATGGCTTTGGGCGACGCGCTCGCGATGGCGTTGCTCGAAGCGCGCGGCTTCACCGCAGAAGATTTTGCGCGGTCGCATCCCGGTGGCTCGTTGGGTCGAAAACTGCTGACGCATGTACGCGACGTCATGCGCACGGGCAGCGCGGTTCCAACGGTCACGCCCGACGCGACCTTGGCACAGGCGCTTTTTGAAATTACCGGCAAAGGCATGGGCATGACCGCTGTGGTCAACGCCGACGGCACGCTGGCCGGGATGTTTACCGACGGCGACCTTCGCCGCTGCCTGCCGAAAGTCACCGATTTCAACGCCGCGCCCGTGGCCGATTTCATGACACGTACGCCAGTGACGATTGCGCCGAGTGAAATGGCCGTCGAGGCGGTGAGCCTGTTGGAAACGCAGCGCAAGACGCAACTCTTAGTAGTCGACGTAAACGGCCAGCTTGTCGGCGCGTTGCACATGCACGATCTATTGCGCGCAAAAGTCGTCTAAAGCGAAGAACATGGCAAGACATTCTCCCCCCACAGTTGCCGAGCGCATGCTCGCGGTCCGCGCGATCGTGTGCGACGTCGACGGTGTGCTCACCGACGGCAAACTCAATTACCTTGGGTCCGAAGAACTTAAATCCTTTTGCGTGCTCGACGGTTTTGGCATCACGCTCGCGAAGCAGGCGGGCTGGAAGGTCGCGCTCCTCACGGCGCGCGGCGGTCCGGCTGTCGAGCGCCGCGCGACGGAGTTGGGCGTGGAACTCATCAGTGGTGAGCGGAGCAAGGGCGTTGCGTTCACCAACATCTGTGCGCGTTGGGGCTTGCCTACGAGCGAGGTCGCGTACATCGGCGACGACTGGCTCGATTTGCCCGCGATGGCGCTGGCCGGCTTAGCCGCCACTGTGCCCAATGGCGCGGCCGCTGTCCGACAGCGCGCGCATTGGCTCGCGGGCGTGCCTGGCGGTAGTGGCGCGGTGCGTGAACTCGTTGAAGCGATTCTTCGCGTTCAAGGCCGACTCGACGAACTAGTGCAACGTTATCTTGCCGGGAATGGCGCATGAGCGCTTTTGTCTGGCGTCGTCGCCAAGATCATCTCGCCGCGCTATTTCCCGTGATCGCCATCGGCTTGTTTGCGATGCTCACCTTCTGGTTGGACGCGCGCGTATCCGAGAGCGCGCAGTCGCAACAAAAATCCGCGCCGCTCGCGCCTGATCATTTTCTTGAGGGTTTCACCATTTCGCGCACCGCTGCGGACGGCGGTGTCGAGAGCACGATGACTGGTAAACGTGCAACCCATTTTCCCGGCAACGATTCGACCGTGGTGGAAGCCCCGAAGTTCGAAAGCCAACCCACTGGTAAGCCGAAACTAGAAGTGCAAGCGACGCGCGCGTTGCTTATCAATAACCCAACGAAAAACACGCTTGAGCGGGTTGACTTTTCCGGCAAAGTGGTCGCGCGCCAAGGGCCGAGCGAGGGGCGTGAAGCCGTGACGTACGAGAGTGAAACGCTCACCGTGTTTCCTAAAACGCAACAGGCTCAGACAACATCGCAGACACGCACCACTAGCGGGGATCGTGTCATGACGACGCAGGGGCTGCGCCTCGACGCTGAAAAGAAGCAAGGCCAGACCAACCGGGGTATCGAAATTGAGCTGCGCCCGAAAAGCGCTGACTCAACGCCGTAGAAAGAATGAACATGAAACCATCTAAAAATTGCCTTGCGCTGGCGTTGCAAGCCGCAGCGCTCACACTGTGTTTTGGCGCGGGCATTGCGGCTGCGGAGAAAGCGGATCGCAAGGAAAAGGTCACGATTAACGCTGTCGACGGCGACGCCGATCACGCCAAGGGCTTTTACAAACTAGAAAAATCGGTAGTGATCACGCAAGGCACGTTGAGGCTCACGGCTGACCGCGGCACTGCGCAAACCAACGCTAACGAAAATTACAACGCTGTGCTCTATGGAAAGCCCGTCTGCTTTCGCCAACGCACCGACAACGGCGATTGGGCGCAGGGCGTCGCTGATCGCGTGGACTATGACAGCGGAAAAGGCATTGTTGAGCTCTTCGGCAATGCAATTCTGTTTGTCGGCGAGGATCAAACGGCCGCGAACTACATCACGTACAACACGCAAACGAGCAAGTACGAGGCGCGTGAGTCCAAAGGCCGCGCGAGTGAAGGCAAAGGTGTGACTTTTGTGCTTCAACCGCGCGACAAAGAAGAAACCATAGGTGCGCCAGACGCCTCCGGGAAGCAGGCGGCAAAACCCGCCAAAGCCGCTATCGTTAAAACCGCAACTCCACCAAAGCGCAATGAGCCAGCTTTCAGCCGTTGCGCTTAAGAAGCGCTACAAATCACGCACCGTCGTTCACGACGTTTCTGTCACTGTAGACAGCGGACAAGTCGTCGGGTTGCTTGGGCCGAATGGCGCGGGCAAGACCACGTGCTTCTACATGATCGTCGGCCTCGTTGCCGCCGATGGTGGCATCATAAAGCTCGACAATGACGAGCTGACGCATTTGCCGATTCACGAGCGTGCGCGGCGCGGCCTGTCGTATCTACCGCAAGAAGCGTCGATCTTTCGCAAGCTCACCTCCGGAGAAAACATTCGCGCAATTCTGGAATTGCGCGAAAAGGACGAAGCCGTGATCGAGCGTGAGCTCGAAGCACTGCTCGATGATTTAGCGATTGCGCATTTGCGCGACACGCCGTCCGTTGCATTGTCTGGCGGCGAGCGTCGTCGACTTGAAATCGCACGGGCGCTGGCTTCACGGCCTCGATTTATTTTGCTCGATGAACCGTTTGCAGGTGTGGACCCGATTGCTGTGATCGAGATTCAACGCATCGTTCGCTTCCTCCGCGAGCGCGGCATTGGCGTGCTCATCACGGACCACAACGTGCGCGAAACCTTGGGCATTTGTGACCGGGCGTACATCATCAGCGAAGGCCGTGTGTTGGCCGACGGACATCCTGAAGAAATTATTGGCAACGAATCGGTGCGCAAGGTTTATTTAGGTGAGCACTTCCGGCTTTAGAAATCTTCCGTCTTGAAAGCTGGTCTCCAACTCAAACTTGCGCAGCACTTAACGCTGACGCCGCAGCTGCAACAGTCGATTCGACTCTTGCAGCTCTCTACCCTCGAACTCCAGCAAGAGATTGCGACAGCTCTCGCCGAAAATCCGCTGTTAGAACTTGCCGAGCCGGAACCCGGCGAGGAAGCGACCCAGATAGAAGTCCTCGCCAGCGCAATTGAGCTTCCGGAAGGCCGTGAACGCTTGCTCGACGGCAGTGACGACTTTGACGCGTTTGCCGCGAGCGACGCGGTGCCCGATTCGTTCACAGCCGATGCGCTTCAGACTGGTTCAGCCTCGGTAGACAGTGCTGTTGAAAACGCGACGCCGCTGGATGCGAACGATGCTGGCGGTGACTTTGACGCGCCGTCGCTCGATCTTTCCGAGTGGGGCAGTTCGGGAGCAGGCACCTTCGAGGACGACGACGAATCGTTCGAGTCGCAACGCGCTGCGCCGGTCAGTCTTGTCGAGCACTTGCGTAGTCAGCTAGCCTTCGTCGACGAATCGCAGGAGGTCACGCAGCTCGTACGCGCACTGGTAGAGAGCGTCGACGAAAACGGCTTTTTGTCGGTGAGCAAAGAAGACATCGACGCGCTCATCATGCAAGGCGAGGACGGCGAACCTATCGCCGACGCGGATTGGGCCGCTGCGCTGGTGGTTTTGCAAGGTTTCGATCCACCGGGGGTCGGCGCGTCCGATTTGCGTGAATGTTTGTTGTTGCAGCTCGACGTAAAGCGCAACAACGCCGATGTGCGACTGGCGCGCCGAATCGTGAGCGACGCGCTGGAACATTTAGGAAAACGCGATTACGCGCGCATCAAAAAGCTCTTCGATATTGACGACGTTGAACTCAAAGCGGCTCACACTGTCATCAAAACGCTCACGCCGCGACCGGGCGCGCCGTTCGCGGATGTCTCCGCGAGCCAGATGGTGCCTGACGTGATTGTGCGTCGCAGCAAGCGGCGTTGGGTCGCCGAACTCAACCCCATCGCGGTGCCGCGCTTGAGTGTGAATGCGGTCTACGCGGACATGTTGCAACGCGAGAAAGAAGGCAGATCAACCCCGCTCTCAACGCAGTTGCAAGAAGCACGTTGGTTGGTTAAGAATGTGGCTCAGCGGTTCGATACTATTTTGAGAGTGTCCAGCGAAATTGTGGAAAGACAACAAGCGTTTTTTGATCACGGTGAAGTCGCAATGCGACCGCTGGTGCTCAGAGAAGTTGCTGACGTTTTGGGCCTACACGAATCAACCGTCTCTCGCGTTACGACGCAAAAATACCTCAGCTCGATGCGAGGTTCCTTCGAACTCAAGTACTTCTTCGGTAGCCACGTGGCCACCGACGCGGGCGGCGCTGCGTCTTCAACGGCGATTCGCGCTATGATCAAAACGCTTATTTCAGAGGAGGACACCAACGAGCCATTGACCGACAGCCGCATTGCTGAATTGCTCGGAGAGCAAGGCATCATTGTTGCGCGACGGACTGTGGCCAAATACCGGGAACTACAGAACATTGCCCCGGTCAACCTGAGACGGCGTGGCTAAATCTTTAGCTGAAGAGCTGATTTGCGGAGCCGCTGCGCCCAGTTTCAATTTCTGACTTTTTTGCTTTTGAGGTACGTTCATGAATTTGCACATTACTGGCCATCATGTTGCTGTGACCGATCCGCTCCGCGAGTACGTTGTTTCCAAGCTTGGACGCGTGAAGCGACACTTTGACCACGTTATTGACGTTAACGTCGTAATGTCGGTGGAAAAATTAAGGCAAAAAGTCGAGGCCAATGTGCACGTTAGCGGACGAGAGATTCATGCCGCCGCTGAAGGTGAAAACTTGTACGCCGCCATTGACGAATTGGCGGACAGATTGGACCGTCAAGTAGTGCGTCATAAAGAGCGCCTGCAGGTGCATCGCAACGAGGGCAGCGAGCGTAAACGCGGCAACCTGAGCGAAGGTGTTCCGCTGTAGCGTCGCCCTCAACGCGAGCAGTGCGTCGCGATTTGACGCACTGCACCACAAAATCCTTCCGCTGCTCTAGAATCGGGGTTATTCGACCCCCTTGAAACAGTCGTACTAGCTCGCAGCTAGTGCGCCCTTAACGGATTTCAGCCACTTGTGAGCCGCCTAGCCGACCTCCTAATCCCCGAGAACGTGTTGCTCGACCTTGATGTCGGGAATAAGCGCCGTTTGTTCGAGGTAATTGCGCTGGAGTCTGAGCTTCGCTACGACCTCGCGCCCTCTATTACCGTGGACAGTCTTCTCGCGCGCGAGCGCTTGGGCTCAACGGGCCTGGGTCAAGGCATCGCAATTCCTCACGGGCGCATTCGCGGCCTCCAGCACGCGATCGGCTATTTCGCGAGACCAAGAAGCCCGATTATTTTTCAGGCGCCCGATGGGCAGCCGGTACGCGATATTTTTGTGCTCTTGGTGCCCGAGGCTGCCACCGACGAGCATCTGCAAATTCTTTCCGAGCTTGCCCAGCGTTTCTCAAATCGCACGTTTCGCGACGCGCTTGCGGCCGCGAACGATCCTGTCGCGATTCACGCGTTGTTTAGCGCTACACCGTAGCGTACTTACCCGCCTAGCCTAGGCTGGGCTAAAAGCGAGGGCCTGTGCGCTCAGTTGAAATCTCCCAGCTGGTTCGCGATAACTTAGAGCGGCTCGATATCGAGTGGGTCGCAGGCAAAGACGGCGGCGGTCGCGCGTTAAGTCGCGACACCACCACGCAGGCCGACGTGGGTCTCGTGGGGCACATGAATTTCATCCACCCGTTTCGCATCCAACTTATCGGGCCGGCTGAAATAGCGTACCTCGCAACACTCACGCTCGATGAACAGCAGGCCACGTTTGCCCGCTTGTTAGTGGACGAACTCGGCGCGGTATTTGTTTGTGGCGTTGGCGCGCCTCCGATTTACATGGTGGATCAGTGCAACGCGCTGCACGTACCGCTGATGCAATGCCCGCACCCCAGTCCGCATGTGGTTGACGTGCTCAGGTTGTATCTTTCGCGCATGCTCGCCGCCAACGCGACGCTGCACGGGGTGTTTCTCGACGTGCTAGAAATGGGTGTGCTGATCACCGGCGCCTCCGCGATCGGTAAGAGCGAATTGGCACTGGAGCTCATTAGTCGAGGACACGG
>DAINAJ010000119.1:0-2614 GCA_036733505.1 Casimicrobium sp. | reverse complement strand
CTCGTGCTGGGCGTTTCTGGCGCTGGCAAAAATGTAGCGCTGGGGGCGCTTGAAGACGACGGATTCGCCGTCGTCAACAACCTACCCACCGCGTTGCTTGTTGATACGGTGGAGGCCATGCTGGCGACGCATACGCAGTCGCTCGGCATTAGTTTGAACGCACATTCACCGAGTTTTGTTGCCGATTTCGAATCGGGTTGCGCCACGCTTCGCCGCCAGCATCCTACGCTGCCGGTGCGCATCTTGAGAATCGACGCAAGCGACACCACACTGATTCGCCGCTTCGCCGAGACGCGGCGCAAGCATCCGTTTGCCTCCGACACGATCACGCTGGACCAAGCGATCAAAGAAGAGCGCGATCGGCTGCGCGCTGTTGCACCGGACGCGTTTGATGTCGATACCAGCGCCACCAGCACCCACATGCTGCGGCAACGGGTGCGTGGTTTCGCCCACGCGATTGCATCGGAGGCGCAGCGGCCATTGTTGGAAATCTCGTCGTTCGCATACAGACAAGGCATTCCACCGGATGCCGACTTGGTCTTCGACGCGCGCATCTTGCCCAATCCACATTACGAACCCGGTTTGGCGGCGCTCACGGGGCGCGATGCGCCAGTCGTTGAGTACCTCAGAGGACAGCCTGAGAGCGCAGTGCTCGTAGACGCAATCGCAGCGTTTGTGCGCTTATCGTTGCCGGGTTTTGCCGCAGACAATCGCGCTCGCCTACACATCGCTATTGGCTGCACGGGGGGCAAGCATCGCTCGATCTATGTGGCCAACGCGCTGCAAGCGGCGCTTGCGTCTGAGGCACGTGTGCTTCGGCATGATCGTGAGCACCCGCTCCCACATTAATTTTTTCGCCACACCGATTTCCCCATGTTGTCATTCCTCATGCGAAAGCGTGCCACATCGCTACCCGACACGTTGCCGCTTTTCCCGCTGGGAGCGACGCTGTTTCCAGGTGGTCGTCTAGGCCTCAAAGTGTTTGAGCAACGATACCTTGAACTTGCCAAGGCGCGCATTGCTGACAGCGGAGTATTTGGCGTGGTCACGCTCACCAGTGGCGGTGAAGTCGGCGCAGCGCAGACTTTTGCGAACGTGGGCACGGCGGCGCGCGTGCGCTCATACGATGTACCTCAGGCCGGCATTTTCTTGCTTGATGTGTTGGGTGAAGACCGTTTTGAAGTGTTGCGAACGACCGTGGACAGATCGGGGCTTCACCAGGCCGAAGTGCGTTGGATCAAACCCGAGCCACAGCTCAAATTACCATCTGAACACGGAGCGCTGGCGTCGTTGCTCGCGCAGATTATTGAACGCAACGGAAAAGACAAATTCGCCGAACCAATTGCGATTGATGACGCTACGTGGGTCGGTTCTCGCCTAGCCGAGGCCTTGCCACTGCCGCCTTCCATCAAGCAGACGCTTTTGGAAATTAACGATGCGTCGTTGCGACTAAAGACAATTAGCCAACTGCTGGCGCGCATGTCAAATGCGACAGCGACAGGTGGTTTGGGCCAGCCCTCGTAAAATCTCAGCTAAGACACACACTCAGGCATGCGCAGGACGCATGAAAAAGCACTATGGCCGGTCACAGTCAGTGGGCAAACATCCAACACCGCAAGGGTCGTCAGGATGCCAAAAAAGGGAAGATTGCCACCCGCCTGATCAAAGAAATCACCGTCGCGTCGCGCATGGGCGGCAGCAGCTTGGACGGCAATCCGCGATTGCGTTTGGCGGTTGATAAAGCCTACGACAACAATCTCACCAAAGAGACCGTCGAGCGCGCGATTAAACGCGGCGCGGGCGAGGTAGATGGCGCGAACTACGAAGAAGTTCGCTACGAAGGCTACGGCATCAATGGTGCCGCGATCATCGTTGATTGCCTTACCGATAACCGTGTGCGCACGGTCGCCGAAGTGCGCCACGCGTTCAACAAGCACGGCGGAAATCTCGGCACGGATGGCTCGGTCGCCTTCATGTTCAAGCACTGCGGCACACTGCTCTTCGCGCCGGGCGTTGACGAAGACAAACTCATGGAAGCCGCGCTAGAGGCTGGTGCAGATGACGTTGTCAGTAACGACGACGGCTCGGTGGAGGTCGTCACCGGCCCGTACGATTTCGTGCAGGTCAAAGAGACGCTAGCCACGCTCGGCTTCAAATCCGACGCGGGCGAAGTCACGATGAAAGCACAGAATGAAGTCGTCTTCACGGGCGACGATGCTGCGCGCATGCAGAAGCTGCTCGACGCGTTTGACGCGGTCGATGATGTGCAAGACGTGTATACGTCTGCGGTGATCCAAGAGTAATTTTCGGAGGTACGTATGGGCTGGTTTTCAAAAAACGACGACGGATTTTTTCTCTCAACGACTACTCCGCCGGAAATTGGGTCGTCGCAGTATCTCGGCGTAGTCAACGGCGAAGCGATCATCGGCGCAAACATTTTTCGCGACATGTTTTCGTCCGTTCGTGATGTCGTGGGTGGTCGTGCTGGTGGCTATGAGCGTGCGTTGTCTGGCGCCCGCGATGCCGCGCTCGACGACTTGATCGCCGCCGCCAAAGAACGCGGCGCGACGGGCGTGATTGGCATTGATTTTGACTACGAAGTGCTCGGCGAAAC
>DAINAJ010000118.1:2781-9474 GCA_036733505.1 Casimicrobium sp. | reverse complement strand
CTAGTAGCGCTGAGGCAATCGGAAAGACGCTGCCTACACTGGCAGAAAGCGAATACGCACTGGTTTTGCTCCCCGAACAAATCGGCGTAGTCCCGGCTTTGCGCAACGCACAGGGCTCGATCGTCCGTGCTGCTCCCGCGCGTTCGGCAGGCGCCGACAACATCGATTACATGGTTGGCTTCTTGCCGATGCAGCTCGACGAGTGGCATCGCTCGATGCAGAAGGACATCGTTCGCCTCGTGACCAAGCGCGCTGACGCACCACCGAGGCCTACCCGCTATTACTGCAAAGAGCAGGGCGTGGATGAGCTCCGCTATTTGGGCGTCTGGGAAGCAGGAACGCTTGACGAGTGGCGCGCGCGTTGGCGGAGCGCTACCCGAGCGGCTTGCCCGAGCCTAAAACTCTAATTCCGCTTTCAGCTTACTCAGCAGCTCAGAGTGCGGACGAACTCGCCACGCGTCGCCTAGCGCAATATCGCCTGCGTATCCCTTCTTCACGACGCGGATGTAGACCGGCGTTGGCCCTGGGCAGTAGGCTTTCAATGTCGCCAACAGCGCCGCGGCTTCGGAGTGCGCACTACTGCCATTGAGCGTGACTACAACGCGTCGACCAAACTGTTCGCGCGCCTTCTCGATGTCGTAAATGGAGTCGGCAATCACGCGCGTTCCACCATCGCGATTGTTGGTAACCTTCGCCTCGATCACTATCGGAATATCTTCTTTCAACCAGTGCCGATGAACCTCAAAGACGGTTGACGGAATCATGATCTCGTACACGCTGGTTCGATCGTCCAGCGCGAGAAAACAAATGCGCCCCGTTTTTGTGTTGATGACTCGGACTGCGTTGACGATGCCGGCCAAGCGCTGCTTGTTGTCGGAAGGTTCAACGCGGGCTAATGCCATCGTTGTGACGGGCTCTAGATGCTTGCGGTAAGCCTCATACGGGTGTCCACTAAGGTACAGTCCCAGCGCAGCCTTCTCAAACGCGAGCGACTCCAGCAAGTCCCACGGACGAGCGTGGATCAACGGCACTTCATGCACGCCCGAATCCGCACCAAACAAGCTGTCCTGCGAAATATTTGCCTGTGCACGCTCCGCTTCGGAAAGCGCGGCCGAAACGTTTGCGAACGCACTGGAGCGGTTGTCGTGCAATTTATCAAACGCACCAGACTTAATCAGCGCTTCCACAGTGCGCCGATTCACGGTCTGCGTGTTGACGCGACGACAAAAATCGAACAAATCCTTGAACGGCCCGCCTTCGGCTCGTGCGCGCAATATTTCTATTACTGCACCTTCGCCGGTGCCCTTCACGCCCCCTAAGCCGTAGCGAATGGTCTTGCGATCAATTGGCACGAAGCGGTACTCGCCAAGATTCACGTCCGGCGGCTCAAACTTCAATCCACAAATCGTAAGCGCGTCTTCGAGCAACTGACGCACCTTGTCGGTGTCG
This sequence comes from Casimicrobium sp., assembly GCA_036733505.1. GTDB lineage: Bacteria > Pseudomonadota > Gammaproteobacteria > Burkholderiales > Casimicrobiaceae > Casimicrobium. The sequence continues at coordinate 8,025 of DAINAJ010000118.1, read as the reverse complement.
TTCATCACCGCACTCATGTTGGCCGCCATGAAAGCGGCCGCATGATGGCGTTTGAAGTAGGCGGTTTGGTACGCCAAAAGCGCGTACGCAGCGGAGTGCGACTTGTTAAAGCCGTAGCCCGCGAACTTCTCCATGTCGTCGAACAGCACTTTGCTTTGCTGCTCGGTTAGGCCGTTCTTAGCCGCCCCTTCGCCGAAGATCACGCGATGCTGGGCCATCTCCTCGGGCTTCTTCTTGCCCATCGCTCGGCGCAGCAAATCTGCGCCGCCGAGCGAGTATGCGCCGATGATCTGCGCGGCCTGCATCACCTGTTCTTGATACACCATGATGCCGAAGGTTTCTTCGAGCATGGGCTTCAAGCGCGGGTCGTAATACTCAGCTGTTTGGGTGCCGTTTTTGCGTGCGATGTAATCTGGAATCAGATCCATCGGACCCGGGCGATACAGCGCGTTAAGCGCGGTCAAATCTTCAAGTCGTGAAGGCTTGGCCTTCACGAGCAAGTCCTTCATGCCGGTCGATTCAAACTGAAAGATTGCGACCGTATTCGCTTCACGGAAAATTTGGTAAACCGATGGGTCATCCAGCGGAAGCGTTTGCAGATCGATTTCAAACGTCGGGTCAAGGCGCTTACAAAAGCGAATCGTCCAGTCGAGGATCGTTAACGTTGTGAGGCCGAGGAAGTCGAACTTCACAAGCCCCACGGCCTCGACGTCATCCTTGTCGAATTGGCTCACCATCGGCGAGCCCTCATCCTGCGAATACATCGGGCAGAAGTCGGTCAACTTGCCCGGCGCGATCAACACGCCACCGGCGTGCATACCTACGTTTCGCGGCAGACCTTCGACCTGCTCAGCCAGTTCCAGCAGTGCCGCAACGTCTTCCTCATTACGCTCGCGTTCAACCAGCAGCGGCTCGGATTCCTTGGCGAAAATCGTGTTGGCATCTCGCTTTTTTGGGTCATCCGGCGGCGAAGTCAGCGTGGTCCACTTGCCTGGTGCAAAGGGGATGAGCTTAGCGACGCCATCGACAAAGTTGTATGGCATATCGAGCACGCGTCCACAGTCACGCACGGCCGCCTTTGCCGCCATCGTGCCGAACGTTGCGATCTGGCCCACACTTTCGGCGCCATATTTTTTTCGCACGTAATCGATCACACGATCTCGGCCGTCCTGACAGAAGTCGATATCGAAGTCGGGCATCGATACGCGTTCAGGGTTTAGGAATCGCTCGAACAGTAAGTTGTATTTGAGCGGATCCAGATCGGTGATGCCCAGCGAATACGCCACCAACGAACCTGCGCCCGATCCGCGCCCCGGCCCTACTGGCACACCGTTCTTCTTTGCCCAACCAATGAAGTCCGCCACGATCAAGAAATAGCCGGGGAAGCCCATCTTCACGATCACGCCGATCTCGAACTCGCAGCGCGCGACGTAGCGCGGTCGCTGTGCATCCCGTTGCGCTGCATCGGGGTAGAGCACTTTGAGTCGGAGCTCCAGCCCGTTGAGTACTTCAGTCGTTAGATGCGACTCAATGGTCACCCCGTCCGGCAACGGAAAATTTGGCAAGTAATTCTGGCCAAGCGTCATCGTGAGATTGCACCGCTTCGCAACCAGCAGCGTATTGGCAATTGCCTGCGGAAGATCGGCAAACTTTTCGACCATTTCGGCCTGAGTCACGAAGCGCTGCTTTTCCGTGAAAGCCTTCGGTCGACGCGTATCTCCCAGCGTATAACCCTCGGCGATACAAACTCGCGCCTCGTGCGCTTTGTAGTCATCCGAAGAGGCGAACTGCATCGGGTGTGTCGCTACTACGGGCACCCCCGCCTTCGCGGCGAGACGCACTGAACTGTCCACGAAGAGATGTTCATTCTCGAAGCCCGCTCTATGAATCTCTAGCGCAAAGCGGTCGGGGAACGCGGCCGACCAAAAGTTGATCGCGCGCTCCGCTGAAGCCGTTTGTCCGTTGCGCAAGGCGATACCGACTTCACCGTACCAGCCACCCGATAGGCAAAAAACGCCCTCAGTTGCAGCGCTGGTGGCGATCCAGTCGCGTTTCAGAATCGCGCGTCCGCGCACCTGATTTTCGCGGAACGCGCGCGTCAACCAATCACACAGTTTGAGATACCCGTCTCGGCTTTCAGCCAAAAACAGCAATCGCGTAGGCTCTTGCGTGGGATCATGCGCCTCGACCCACGCATCCACTCCGCAGATTGGTTTGATGCCCTTACTGCGAGCGGCTTTGTAAAACTTCACAAAGCCGAACAAATTATTCAAGTCGGTAATGGCCAGTGCGGCTTGCTCGTCCTTTGCCGCGAGCGAAACGACCTCGCTTACCCGCAGCGTCGAATCAACGATTGAGTATTCGCTGTGCATGCGCAGGTGGACAAATGAAACGGCAGCCATAAGGCAATTTTACGTAGCAAAGCTGTTGCGACACACCAGCAGCTGCAGAGGCGCTGCAGGCGGTAATCTCAGCCACTGACAGCTGTTCGGGAAATGGCGTCCAAGCGAAATCTTCGGTAAGTTGACCTCAAAAGAGCCCGCTCGCGAATCACAAGAAGGTTGACACGCGTCGGCGTCCAAACATCGCGATAATCAGGGCATGAACCGCCAATTTTCAGTACTCCCCCGCGACGCAATCGTGAATTTGCGCGCCTCAAAAATTCGTGAAGTCGCGAACGCCGGCATGGGGCGCAGCGATACGCTGGCGTTTTGGTTTGGCGAACCAGATGAAGTGACGCCAGATTTCATTCGTGCGGCAGCAACGGAGAGTCTCGCGCGCGGCGAAACGTTCTATTCACACAACCTAGGTTTGCCGGAATTGCGACAGACCGTTGCGAATTATTTGTCAGCCCTGCATCCGAATCCGGCTGCCCCGATACGTGCGGACAACATTGCGATTACGAGCGCGGGTGTGAACGCGCTTTCGCTAGCCGCGCAGTGCATCGTGAGCGCCGGCGACCGGGTGGTTTGCGTCACGCCGCTGTGGCCAAATTTGGTGGAAATTCCGAAAATTCTTTCCGCGAATGTGGAACGCGTAGCGCTCGATTTCACCGCGAACGGGTGGCAGCTAGACCTCGACAAATTGCTTGCAGCGCTCACGCCGGAGACGACGATGTTGATGGTGAATTCACCGAACAACCCCACCGGCTGGACGCTCTCGCGTGAGGAGCAAAAAGCCATCATCGCACGCTGTCGGGAGTACGGCATTTGGCTGCTGGCCGATGACGCGTACGAGCGACTGGTGTTTGATGGGACTGGCTGTGCGCCATCATTTTTTGATATTGCCGACGCCCAAGATCGATTGGTGAGCGCGAATACATTTTCCAAGTCGTGGCTCATGACCGGTTGGCGCTTAGGCTGGCTGGTGGCACCAGCGCCCTTTATTGAGCAGCTCGGCAAAGTCATTGAATACAACACCTCGTGCGCGCCCGTGTTCGTGCAACGCGCAGGCGACGTTGCGATCAAAGGCGGCGATGCGGTCATCAGGCGAACGCAAGCGCGCTTCCTTAGCGCGCGCGACCATTTGTGCGCAGCGCTCAATGCCATGCCCGGAGTACACGCTCCGCCGGCACCCGGCGCGATGTACGCGTTTTTCAAAGTTGACGGCGTGACCGATTCGCTCGCCTTCTGCAAGCGCCTCGTCACAGAATTCGGGCTCGGCCTTGCGCCGGGCGCTGGCTTTGGCGACGAAGGGGAGGGCTTTATCCGGTGGTGTTTCGCCAGCGAGTTAGGCCGCCTCGATGACGGCATCGAGCGGTTTCGTCGCGGCTTGGACTCGGTACGCACATAACGATCTAAGATAATTCGCAAACTTATTGCAAATCAATGGCTTGTGGCGTAGTCTTCGCGCCATGCATACAGTTGCGCTCGTAAGTCGAAAAGGCGGTTGCGGCAAAAGCACGCTCGCCACGCACATCGCCGCGTTTTTCGCGCGCGAGGGCTTGCCCGTAACGCTCGGCGACTTGGATCACCAGCAGTCCATGCGTGTGTGGCTCAAGCGCCGCCCGAGCGCCGCGCCCGCCATCACCGGCTGGGTCGGAGATGGCAACGGCCAAGTGCGCCCGCCGTTGGGTGTCTCGCACCTGGTACTTGATACGCCCGGAGGCTTGCATGGGCTCAGTCTGGCCAAAGTCGCTATGGTGGCCGACGCCATTTTGATCCCGGTCTCGGGTTCCGTGTTTGATCGCGAAGCGGCGTCCGATTGCTGGGCCGAACTCAGAGTGCATCCGCGCGTGGTGAGTGGTCGCTGTCAGGTTGCGGCAGTCGGCATGCGGCTCGACCGGCGCACGCAGGCCGAAGATATCGCGCGTGACTGGGCGGCCTCGATTGGATTGAACTGGCTTTGCAGTCTTCGCAGCTCGCAAATTTATGTGCGCGCGGTTGAGAATGGCCTCAGCATTTTTGACATGCCGCCTGCTGCGGCCGCGTTGGATCGTGAGCAATGGGAGCCGCTGTTAGATTGGCTACGCCAACAAGGATTTGATACAGCGGCAACGCCAAACCCCGCCGTCGTGCGCTCCACGCCTATGCGCCCCACGTTGGTTCACCCACATCCGCGTCCATTCTTGCAGACAGCTTCACTCGGCGCCGCAGAGCCCGCGAGCTCGCCGTCTGCTGCCGCCACCACTGCCGAGACAGGCGCGGCTGCATCCGTTCCGATCGTCGCGCCGCCAAGTTTGCTCGCGCGGTGGGTGCCGCGCTTTCTGCGTGCGAAACACCACGCCTGAAGTCAATCGACGCGCGTCGCCTTTCGCGTGTTGCCGCGTTGCGTTAGCGAAAAGCTTCCAGCCTTGCCGTCTTTTACGTCTTCAAACACGACTTCGAGCGGCGTGACGCGGGCGAAAAACGTGTTGTCGTTCTTCCCGAAGATTTCGAATTCACCCTGACCCGTCGCCTGCGCGAAGAGCTTGCCATCGCGAAGCCGAATCGTCACGCTAAACGTCGGCGTCAGCGCGTAGGTGCCGACGTATTGCGCCATGAGTTTCGCATCGACTGGTACCGCTGTTGCTCTCATCGCGGCTAGGTTTTTTAGCGGGATGGACGGCTCCATCAAATGCAAGCCGATGTCGAGCACGGCCACACTCGCGTTGCTTAAAACCGCGACCGAGGACTTGCGTTCTAGGTCCACCCAAAGCGACGCCGCGAATCCACCCGTCAGCCCGTCGTGGTTCACCACCGTACGGCCGTTGAGTGGCGCGAGAATCCACGCCAGCCCCGTCGGATTCATCGGCGAGATGCCGTC
>DAINAJ010000118.1:0-2681 GCA_036733505.1 Casimicrobium sp. | reverse complement strand
TGAGTGGCGCGAGAATCCACGCCAGCCCCGTCGGATTCATCGGCGAGATGCCGTCACCGTAGCGCTTTTGCGCCAGCTCAAACGCCGCGCGCAGCGGGGTGTCAATCGCACCACTCGCGGCTTGCCCATAGATCGCCAAATCCTTCGCACTCATTGACAGCGCGCCAGCTGGCGCGATGACGTCAAAGCGCCAATGCCGCGCGCCCCGAAGCGTCACGCCCTTGTCGAGGTAATGTCCGGCGCTGTAGCGCCCTGTCTCTGAGCGCGGCACGGTTAAATAGGTTGAGGTCAAACCGAGTGGCGTCAGCACGCGAGTTTGCAGCAAGTTGGCGTACGTCGTGTTCGCGGCGCGCGCGAGGGTGTAGCCGAGCAGCCCCAAACCTAAGTTCGAATACGCGTAAGCTTCGTCGCGCTTTTTCGTGGTTTTGCCACCGTCGCTTTCGACCGCGACCTCTCGCTCTTTTAGATACATCAACAACTGCTGCTCGCGGTAATCCACATACGGGTCATGCGCCGTGCCGTTCACCATGTTGTTCGGCAAACGCGGCAAGCCCGAACGATGTGTCGCTAGATCCACCAGGCGAATTGGCTCGCCCGTGTGATCGCGCAGCTTCAGACCGAGCATTCCTTGCGGCAGCCAACGCTCGACTGGATCATCGAGCTTCACTTCGCCTTTGATCACCATATCGGCGAGCAGCAGCGTGGTGAAAGTTTTTGTGATCGAACCGACTTCAAACAAGGTGTCGGCCGTGACCGCGTCGGTCTTATTGAGCGACGTGTGGCCGTGCGTCACGACGCGCACATTGGTGCCCTCGGTAATCACCACCGCGATGCCGACGGCCTGTTTGTCGACGTCGATTCGCTGCGTCAAGATTTCCTTCACCCGTGCGTCGGTGGGTTGCCCGAAGACGGGCGCAACGCCCAGAAACGCGAGCGCGGCACATGAGATTGCGGTCGCAACACGCGGCGTAAACAGCGAGGACACGGCGAGGAGGCGCATGACGCATTCCAATCAAAGCTAGAGAACCTTAGGTGATGCTAAGCGTGCGCCCATCCGCCAGCAAGCGCCGTGCGACGGAGCGTATCTTGTGACGACGAAACGCGACCCGTAAACCGTCACCGCCGAACTTACACACCGGAATTGACGACATTGCCTTAACAACTTTGTGGGCTCAGCGACCGTCGACCGGTCTTTCAGGCTAGTTTTTACTGAGTATCGACTATCTACTAAATAAGCGTAGAACGACAGCAGAGCGGCGGTTAGGCCTAAAAAGCCGTAAATGAAAAATTACAGTTCGTCTGCCTACGGCGACAGCATTTCATCAATTATTTCAATGGTTTAGGCGTTTCATGCGAAATCGCGTCGCCCGACTGCGACACGCCGTTGCAAATACTTGCCTTGTTCGCCGAACTCACGAACAATGACGTCGTCATAGTTTGGTGAGCGCACTGTGCGCCACGGGTGCATTTTCCACAGCGTGGATACCAGCGCTCTGCGGCGAGCCGTCGGCTCGTCGCGCTTCATCGTCTTGAGGAGAAACTGATGCTGAAAAACTCATTCCTTGGCCGCCGTGACGAGCCGGCCACGCCACCCAACACCGGGCGCGCCAGCGTAGATTCGCCACGCTACGCCCCGCAGCCGGACGCTGTGCCGCTCGCCGCGGTTGCCGTCAGTACGCTGACCACCAACGCGGCAAACTCCACCACCGCTGCGCGTATCAACGCTGAACAAAAGCAATCGTCGTCGTCGTCAGCACCCACCACCGAACCGACGAACACACCGGGCACGCCGCGCCTCACGGTCGGCCCGAACATCACGCTCAAAGGTGCCGAGATCAACGACTGCGACACGCTCGTCGTCGAAGGTCATGTCGAAGCATCTATGGACAGCAAAACACTAGAAATTTTGAAGACCGGCTCGTATCAAGGCAACGTCAGCATCGACGTCGCCGAGATTCACGGCCGCTTCGACGGCAATCTCACCGCCCGTAAAAAACTTATCGTGCACGCCACAGGCTGCGTCTCGGGCGTCGTACGCTACGGCTCGCTCCTCGTTTCGGAAGGCGGTGTCGTCAGTGGCGACATCGCTTCCATCGACAGCAACGGCGAGCCGCAATTGCAGCGCTTCGCGGGCTACCCATCGGCGCGCGCAGGCGCAGCTCCGCTCGTGACGTCGGCCCTGCCTGCCGCAGCGGCAGCAAAGGCAAACGGAGGCAGCCTTGCAACGCCGTAAAACGCTCGACCCTCGCGCCGCACCTGTCGCCCGTGGCACCGCCGCCAAGCGCGGTGCAGCCGCGTCAAAAGCGCTCCTGCACCGCGCGCAGCAGTGGCTCACTGCTCGCGAACGCTTAGTCTCAATCTGGCTCACACGCACGGGCCAGCGCGCACGCGTGAGCTTGCAAACAATCGCGTCGCGTTATGACCTCGCGGGAAATCGTCACGGCAGCGCACGCAGCCCCGTCGTACCGCGGTGGTGGGAGTACGAAAGCGAACTCAAACGCCGCTTAGCCCTAGAAATGCTGCTGCGGCGACTGTTTTCGTTGGTGCCCGTACAAGCACCGGAGCCTGTGCAGCGGACGATTCGGTAAACGCAAAGATTTTTCGTAAAACTAAAGTTCACCGTATTCAAATGCCATAACGTGGGGCAGAATGACAGGCTGATTCCGACTCACTGACTGCGG
>DAINAJ010000117.1:0-9579 GCA_036733505.1 Casimicrobium sp. | reverse complement strand
GTGGCTCTCACACGAAGTCTCCGTTCACCGTAGTTTGGTTTTTGCATCAGCTTTTTGGCTATAACGACCGGTGGGCGTTCGTTCTGGCGTGTTTTTCTTTTATGTCGATAAGTAAGAAAATTCTTCCGTAACGCCCATCAGGCTGTCGTTGGCGATGTAAAGCTGTACATCCAAGTAAATCGTAGGGCAGGCGTGCCCGCCGTGGTGCACAGCACCGGCAGTGCGCACCCCACGAGTCATGCCTGTTTGGCGCCAAGCATCAAGCGTGCAGCAGACTCAAGCGTGTTGAAGTCAACGGCGGCATCGATGTCCTGATCATCAAACCCCAAAGTCAACGCGATCACGACAAGCGAGATAGGGAACATAAAAGGCATCGCGCCGCGACCGAACGCGTAGTAAAGAACCCACGCAATTACCGGCAACGACCCGAGCAATGCAAACATGACGTACCCATTCATGTTCACGATCCAATTCGGCAAGTACGGCCGAAAAACGTCTAGCGCGCGGTAGTACGCCGGACGATTTCGGTCATGAACAAAGCGGATCAACTTAGTAACTTTAGGTTCGTTGCTCTCGATCCCTCCCGCCATCGAGTCACGCCAAAAGCAAGCTGACACGGTCTGTCCGTTTGTCATCGTAACTGTCACTTCCTGTCCCCCAAGCGAACGTTCCACCAAGCGCAATAGAACTTCGTCGCCGTTCGCCAAAGTGACAATCAGCTCCTTGTCATCCGGCGAAATGACCTTTACCAATTACGCCACCTCAAACACCCCAGCAGCCCCCATGCCGCCGCCAATACACATCGTGGCGCATACAAGTTTCGCGCCGCGGCGTTTACCTTCGATAAGCGCGTGGCCGACTAGGCGTTGGCCGCTCATGCCGTACGGGTGACCGACGGCAATCGCGCCGCCGTTAACGTTGAGTTTTTCGAGCGGAATGCCTAGTGTGTCAGCGCAGTAGAGCACTTGCACAGCGAAGGCTTCGTTGAGTTCCCACAAGTCAATGTCGGCGACCGTGAGGCCCAATTGCTTGAGCACTTTCGGGATGGCGAACACGGGGCCGATGCCCATTTCGTCGGGGTTGCAGCCTGCGACCGCGAAGCCACGGAAGATGCCGAGCGGCTTCATGCCGCGTTGCTCAGCGAGCTTGCCGTTCATGACGACAACTGCGCCGGCGCCATCGCTAAACTGCGATGCGTTACCGGCCGAAACTGAGCCACCAGGAACCACCGTGCGGATACCGGCGACGGCTTCGTACGTGGTGCCTTCGCGGATGCCTTCGTCGTGCTCGACGGTGACTTGTTTCGTGGTCATACCGGTCTTTGGATCGGCGACACCTGCGGTCACGGTGATCGGCGCGATTTCATCGGCAAACTTGCCTGCGGCGCGCGCTGCGGAGGCCTTTTGCTGGCTCTCGGCACCGAAGCGATCCATGCGCTCTTTGCTCATGTTGTAGCGCTTGGCTACGTTCTCGGCCGTTTGCATCATGTTCCAGTAAATCGTGGGCTTGTTTTTGGCGAGCCACGAGTCTTGAAACATGTGCAGGTTCATCTCTTGCTGCACACACGAAATCGATTCAACGCCGCCGGCCACGAACACATCGGCTTCGCCCGCGATCACGCGCTGCGAAGCCATCGCGATGGTTTGCAAGCCAGACGAACAAAAGCGATTCACCGTCATCGCCGAAACGCTATCCGGCAAGCCGCCGCGCAGCGCCGCTTGACGAGCGATATTCCAGCCCGTCGCGCCTTCGGGGTTGGCGCAGCCCATGATGACGTCGTAGACCTCGGCCGGGTCGATGCCCGCGCGCTTCACAGCGTGCTCAATGGCGTGGCCACCGAGCGTTGCGCCGTGGGTCATGTTCATCGCACCTTTCCAGCTCTTGCAAAGCGGGGTGCGGGCGGTACTTACGATTACTGCATCGGTCATTTTCTGGCCTCTTCAAACTTCGAAATAGAGTGAACTTCGACGCCACAAAGTCGTGAATTTTCAGCCACAGATTTACACAGATGAACACGGATTTTCAATCCCGTTACCTGTGAAATCTGTGTAAATCTGTGGCGAAAAATCATCGATGGCGCGAAGTGAACAGTGTTGTATTGCCTCTCCTGTGTTGGGGGAGAGGAAACCTAAGTTAGTTAAACGATTTGCCTTCGGCGACCAGCTTTTTGATCAGCGGTGCGGGCTCCCAGAACTTGGCGTCGTCGGCCGGGTTCTGCTGGAATTTCTTCATCATTTGCACGACGTTGAACAAGCCGAGTTGATCGGCGTAGTTCATTGGGCCACCGCGGAAGGGTGGGAAGCCGTAGCCGTAGATGTAGACGATGTCGATGTCGCTTGCTTTGTTGGCGATGCCTTCTTCGAGGATGTGCGCGGCTTCGTTCACCAGCGAGAGCACGAGGCGATGCACGATTTCGTCATCGGAAATTTTGCGTGGCGTGATGCCGAGCGTTTCACGGTGTTTGACCACCATCGCTTCGACTTCAGCGTTTGGAATCGCATCGCGCTTGCCCGGCAGATAGTCGTACCAGCCTTTGCCAACCTTTTGGCCGAAACGACCCATCTCGCAGAGCAAATCAGCCGTTTTGCTGTAACGAAGATTTGGCTTTTCGACGTAGCGACGCTTGCGGATCGCGTAGCCAATATCGTTACCGGCCAAGTCGCCCATGCGGAACGGCCCCATCGCGAAACCAAATTTTTCGATGGCTTTGTCGACCTGTTGCGGCGTGCAGCCCTCTTCCAACAAAAATCCACCCTGACGGCCGTACTGCTCGATCATTCGATTGCCGATAAAGCCGTCACACACGCCGGACACGACCGCCGTTTTCTTGATCTTCTTCGAGATCGCCATGACTGTCGCGAGCACGTCTTTCGCGGTCTTTTCACCGCGTACGACTTCGAGGAGCTTCATCACGTTTGCAGGCGAGAAGAAGTGCATGCCGACCACGTCTTGTGGGCGCTTCGTGAAGCTCGCGATTTTGTTGACGTCGAGCGTGGACGTGTTCGACGCGAGGATCGCGCCGGGCTTGGCCACTGCGTCTAGCGCACCGAACACTTTTTCTTTCACGCTGATGTCTTCAAACACGGCTTCGATGATCAAGTCGCAGTCCTTCAGATCAGCGTAATCAAGCGTGCTGGAGAGCATGCCCATGCGCTCGTCGAGCTTGTCTTGCTTGAGCTTTTTCTTGGTGACTTGCGCTTCGTAATTCTTTCGAATCACGCCGAAGCCTTTGTCGATGGCCTCTTGCTTCATTTCGAGAACGATGACGGGTACGCCAGCGTTCAGGAAATTCATGGCGATGCCGCCGCCCATCGTACCCGCACCGATTACCCCGACCTTCTTGATGTCACGCAGTGGCGTGTCAGAGGGCACGTCGGGAATCTTCGAAGCTGCGCGTTCTGCAAGGAACAAGTGGCGCAGCGATTTGCATTCGGGCGTGAACATCAAGTTCGTGAAGATTTCGCGCTCGGCTTTCATGCCGTCTTCGAACTTCATCTTGGTCGCGTTTTCCACTGCGTCGACGCACTTAGCGGGCGCTGGGAAGTTCTTCGCCATAGCTTTAACGGTGTTGCGCGCGAATTGGAAGTACGCATCGCCTTCGGGGTGGCCCGTACGCAGGTCGCGCACCATCGGCAACGGACGCACGTCCGCTTTTTCTTTGGCAAACGCAATCGCGCCGGCCATGAGATCGCCTTCGATCACTTTGTCGAAGAGCTTTTGGCCGGGGAAGCTCGCGATAAATTCGCTCTTGACGGGTTCGCCCGAAACGATGATGTTCAACGCAGCTTCAACGCCCAACACGCGAGGCAAGCGCTGCGTACCACCAGCGCCGGGAATCAACCCTAGCTTGACTTCTGGCAGCGCGATACTGGCACCCGGTGCAGTTACGCGGTAATGGCAGCCGAGCGCAAGCTCCAGACCGCCGCCCATCGCAACAGAGTGGATCGCGGCAACGACAGGTTTATTCGACAACTCGCAAGCGCGGATCAGCGAAAGAAGATTCGGTTCAGCAACCGCCTTGGGCGAACCGAATTCCGTGATGTCCGCGCCACCGGAAAATGCTTTGCCAGCTCCGGTCACGACAATTGCTTTGACCGAAGCATCGGCGTTGGCTTTTTCGAGCCCTTCCGCGAAGGCTACGCGCAGTGCGTATGAGAGACCGTTGACCGGTGGGTTGTCGAGCGTGAGGATGGCAACGCCATCGCGAACTTCGTAGCGGGTAGTCATAGGGTGTCGAACCTCCTGAAGGTAATTTTCTTTCGCGCGCCAGTGGCCCAAAAAGGCAGCCAGCCATTCAACCTAAGAGTTTACGTCGGCGGCAACTGCAACTCCTCTAGATGACTGGCTTTGGAGTGCTTCCTCCAAACACTGCGGCGTGGATGCGTCAGCCAGGAGCCAGCGCATTCGTTTACAGTTGCGAAAGAAAGAGCAATTATGAAAACCGTTTTCAAAGTTCCCGTCATGTTTGGCGACTGCGACCCTGCGGGCATCGTCTTTTTCCCCAATTTTTCAAAGTGGATGGACGCCGCGTCGCTGAATTTCTTCGTGAGCCACGGCGTACCGCCCTGGCGAGAGCTGGTAAAGACTACCGGCATCATCGGCACGCCTCTGCTGGAAATCAACACTCGTTTCATCAAACCAGCAACTTACGGCGAAACGGTCGAGATTCACACCGAAATTTCAGAATGGCGCAACAAAGTGTTCATCATGAAGCACTTGGTGTTACGCGATGAAACCCTCCTGTGCGAAGGCACCGAAGTGCGCGCCTTTTGCGTACGCGACGGGGATAGGATGAAAGCGATAGAAGTGCCGGCGGACATCAAGGCGAAATGTCAGAGCAGCTGATAAATTGAGATCGTCGCTCCCTCAGCGCGGTTTCGGCAGCACCAGAACAACGTGAACTACCCTATGACGTCGGACTATTCGCATATGATAGGAGGTCGCATGGCGTTCGGAGCCGGACTCGTTGAAGCTATACAACCGTCTGAGTCACGAAGCAGCCGACCGTAACGAGAAAAGATGACCGCTTTACGCTGTGTACGACGTATTCAAACCACTTAGTCCGATGCGCTCTGCCGACGATAGTCCCTTAAGTTGCTTCGCTCACAGTGCGCGTCCACTCCGCGCGTTGGGCTGCGCGTAATGGATTTTCCAGAAATCGCAAAAGGCGAGGAACGTAGACTCGACGTTCGCCACGATACTGAATTGCCCGCCTATTTCCTGATTGGCGCAGATTCTTTTCCGGTGACGATTCGCGACTATTCAACAAACGGTTTGTTTGTCGCGTTTGGCAAAGCTCCTCCTCCGTCCGAACGCGTGCAGGGCTGGGTCGGCGTGTCAGCGGTTATCGACGCAGCACAGTCAGCCGTTGCGGAACTTGCAGCTGGCGCCAGTATCGAGACGGTCGCTGTGGAGCCCATCGCTGTGCGCGTCGTTCACGCGGTGCGCAACGGGCTCGGCATCCACGTTGACCGGTTGCCAGCGGAGTGGGTGAGCACCCTTCAAACCGCTGCCAAACGCAAGACGCAACCGGTGCCCGCCGACGGACGTGAATTTGCGTCCCTCATCGAACGCTGTTTGACGGTCTATTGCTCATTTGCCAAGCAGTTGGGCGATGAGGCACTCGCGCGCGCCATGGATCGCCTTGGTGCATTGGAAGGCAGCGATCCATTTACGGCGGCGAAGTCTGGCTTTGACGCGGCACGAGTGGCACTTTCAGCGCAGCGTGAGGCGGTGGTGCAACGCTTTGTCGAGAATTGCCGAGTTCGCGTCAATTCCACCATTGAGCCCGAGGAAATCTTAGAACAACCAGTGTCGGTTGATCAGCTTCGGCTGATGGAAGCCGATGAGCTCGACGATTACCTATCGCTGTCCAAGACGATCAAGCGCGTGGATGAAAAGGTCGCGATTGCGCTTGACCAGTTTGAAATGCGGTATGCCCGACTAACCGGTGCGTCTGTCCTGCCAAAAAAGAGCGCGATGGGCCCGGAAAAGACGATTCGCGGTTTCCACGAAGCATTGGGCAACCTCACGCTCTCGCCGCCGAGTGCCCGCGTGCTGATCACAGAGCTGGAACATGTAGCGTTGGCGCGCTTTCCTGCCTTGCTTCAAGACTTGAACCAGATGCTCGCGTCCGCGCCGCGCGCGGAGCGCGTGCGTCGGACCGCCGCGACGCGCGCTGCGAACACGCCGACTACGTTTGCGGCCAGCTTATTGCCGCAGGCGATCCCCGATTCCAACACGCAAGAGCTAGTTAGCTCGCTCCAACAAAAGTACAGCGCGGGACGCGCCAGCGCGCCGAGCCGCGCGCTTAATGTAATCAACGATTTAGTGCATGGTGAAAGCGGAAAGATCGCTGAGAAGGGGCTAACGCTCAACGACGGTAGCGCCACGGGGCGCGAGGTGTCACTAGACGAGTTGTTGGCGACCATCGGGGAACTTCCTCCTTCCACTGGCAGCGCATTTGCGCAAGCCGGACCGACGGAGGTGCTAGCGGCAATGCAGACCCGAGAAGGCGCAAATTCGGCGAAACACGGCAGCGCACTACCCGTGCTTTCCGCACAACATCAAAGTGTCCTTGACACGAGCGCGCGCCTGTTTCGCCAAGCAAGTCAAGACTTTGTACCGAATGGCGACGTAGAGCAGCTGATGAAGCGCTTAGAGCAAACTCTGCTCAAGCTGTCTCTGCGCGACGGTGAGTTTCCGTCGTCCCCCGAACATCCGGCCCGTAAAGTCGTCAACCTGATCGACCAGTATCACTGCGCTGCAGACGATAAAGGGCTCATCGCCGACAAGCGACTACGCGCCAATCTGGAGGCGCTGGTCAAGCGGATCTGCGATCAAGCCGACATTGATCCCGCCGTGTTTGACGTCGTTCAACACAGCCTTGAGCAGGACCTTGAGGGCCTACGACGCGAACGACGGGAGCGCATCAATCGAATCGTTGAGGCACTCGAAAGCAGAGACTGCATTCGCACCGTTCGCGACGAGGTGGATCTGGCGTTTATGCGCCGTTTGGCGTCACGACGCGTACCGCGCGCGATGCTGCGTCTACTGGATGATGTGTGGCGGCAACATAGCGTTGTCATCGGGCTGCGCCACGGTCTGAGCTCTGACCAATGGCGAAACAACTGGTCGTTGATCGAGCGGGCGCTGTCATTGTCGATTGATACCGTCGACGATGGCGCGGCGCTGCAATTGCGCGGCGAGGTGTTTCGTGAATTGGCGGCCGTGCTTAGCGAACTTGTAAGCGACCTGCCGCTTCGGGATCAACTGTTGATCGATCTCGAGGCGCTGATGGTCCGCGCGGACCCGCAACAGGTCGCGGACGTGATTGAGGCACCTAAGTTCGTTGACCCCTCGCCGTTGACCGCAGCGAGCACAGCGGCCGTAAAGGACGAGTCGCCAAAGCCGCAAAACTTGCGGCTCGGCGACTGGTATGAGATGCAGGTTCAAGGCGCTTGGGTTTCGGTGCAGCTGGTTTGGCTCAGCCAGCGCAACGGATTCGCGGGTTTTGTGAATCGCTCTGCCACCAACCGACTAGAAATGACGGTCAGCGATTTCAACAAGCAATTAGGCAAGGCCAGCGCGAGAAGCCGAGCCAGTCTTGACTTGCCTCTGCTTGATCGCAGCGAGTTTGCGCTCCTCGGTGACGCCTATGCGGGCACGGTCAAACGCAACGACGTCGATGCCGCGAACGGAATGCTGACGCGCCGCGGTCTCCAGCGTCGTCTTACTGATCTCGCCGCGCAGGCCGGCGGCGGTAACCATCATGTCTTTGCTCTCATCGAATTTGACGAATTCCGCACCATATCGTCGACCTGCGGATTTGAGGCCGTCGAGATGCTCTCAGGAAAACTGACGACAGACATTTTGAAGCGCCTTCCGCAAGGATGCTCCGCTGCGCTCTACCGCGAAGATACATACGCCATAGTGCTTCCAAATTACACAAGGTCAGCGGGCCTGCGCACGATTTCTGAGATCGCTGAAAAACTTGCGGACTATCACTTCACACACGCGCAGCACAGTTTTCGTATCGGCGTTAGCGCTGGCGTAACGGACTTCGGTTCTGGTCAAGTTGGTTCGCTTGAGGTGATGCGTCACGCAGACGCGGCCTGCCTCGCAGCCAAAGGCGCTGGACGCAATCGTGTGCAGGAATACCTCCCGAGCAAGAGCGAACTGCGTGAGGAAGAAGCACTGATGGCGTGGGCGGGCCACGCCGACGCGCTGCTAGGCAGTGACGAACTTTACTTGCGCGCACAGTTGGTGCTACCCATTGCGCCCAATACGCAGGACCTGCCGTACTATGAAATTCTCCTCGGCATCCGTCCTATTGGAGGCGTTGTCACCGGCCCCTACAACTTCATCGTTGCGCTCGAGCGCATGGGGCGCGCGCATGAGCTTGATTTGTGGGTGATGCGCACAGCGTTCCGATGGATCACTGAAAATTGGATGATTCTTGAGTCGATCGCCGGTATTGCCATCAATCTTTCGGCAAGCTCACTGCGGAATCCAGAAATCGGCGAGTTTCTGCGACAAGAACTCACGCGCGGCGCGTTCCCGGCAAGCAAGATCATCTTTGAAATCACCGAAACCGCGGCGATCCGCGACTATGAAGGCTCAGAACAATTCATTCGCGAATTGCATCGCTACGGTGCACGCTTGTCGCTCGACGATTTCGGTAGTGGTTTTACTTCGTACGGACATCTGAGAAATCTCTCTACGGACACCTTGAAAATCGACGGCAGTTACGTGAAAGATTTGTTAGACAACGCGAGCGATCTGGCTATCGTGAAGTCAATGACCGACATCGCTCACACGTTGGGCATGAAGGTCGTTGCGGAATGGGTCGAATCAACGGCCATCCTCGAGAAGTTGATTGAGCTTGGCGTCGATTACGGACAGGGCTTCGCGATACACAAACCCGTTCGACTGTCAGACCTCGTTGCTACGACGCCACAAGTCGCCGCCAAAGTTGACGGCAGTATCGACGTGATCGCATGAAAATCCAGTGTTGGCGCGGCTGCAGCCGACTGAGCATGGCCGCGTAACGAACACGCAGCATCTTCGTTAACACTGCGCTGAGCACGCTCTGCACACCTACTGGGAACGGTACAGCATTAGCAGATCTACGCGTCCGAAAGAGTTCTTGCTACCGGTGTGTGTACTTTGTCGTTTCTGTTGATCAAGAATCGCGAGCGTTTGCCCACGAACGAACTACGAAACATTGCGATCCCCTCACCCAAGTCTTTTCTATCAAATCCTCGAAGCGAGTGATCTGCTCGAACCCGATTACGAAAAAAAAGCAATAGTTCGACTAACAACTTTTCACTACGAACCACTAACCGAAGGGGGTTTCAGTCGGTTTCTTTATAAAGTCGACTATCACAATAAACGCCCTGAAAGCGCCTTCTATCAGTCGCTAAGCGCAAAAAGCTGTTCAGCGACCTGGCCTTCTATCCGTGCACCAATGTCAGGCGCACTACTTCCGGCTACGTTTCACCCAATCGGCTATGCGTTGCACTCCTTTGACGATGTTTTCGTTTTGCGTGGCGTAACTGAAACGAATGTGCTGCCCGT
>DAINAJ010000116.1:0-9588 GCA_036733505.1 Casimicrobium sp. | reverse complement strand
CCAACGCCGCCACACCCGAAAGCGCGAGCACCATCCACACAGTGTCGCCGGCCATGAGCCCCAACGTGCTCCACACGCCGGCCTTTGGCCCGCCGTTTTTTTCGGCCATTGAAGCAAACAGCTTGATCGTTCCGGGGCCAGGGATGGCCAGGAAGATCAGGGTGGCGATGATTAGCGACGAGAGATCTGAGATGCCGGTCATTTCAAATTCAACCGCCCGCGCTTGAATCGCAGAAAAACCAATAGGGCCACAACCAACAACGCCAGGCTAAGAAAAAACTTCCCGAGAAACGCGACCACGGCGGCACCGGATATCAGGCCGCAATAGATCGCACCTTCGAGCAGGGAACCGAAAAACTCAGCGCCTCGATACGCCTGCTTCTTTATCGCTTTCATACTCGGATCAAGCCCGCTCCAACCAAATCAAGCAGCGCTCCGCCTCAAGCTGAGGCACAGTAAGCGCACGCTTACGATCAACAACCCAACCCGTTCCTGCAAGTTCGGCAACTTCATCGTCGGGGAACTTTCCCTTCATGGCGAGCACTAGCGCGTCTTCTTCTGGCGAAACGCAGCCTTGCGCGGAGAGCACAAAATCTTTGAGCGAGGCGTACGCGCGACTAATCACCACATCGTACGTAACCGGATGTTCTTCGACGCGCGAGTGCACCGCGGACAAATTGTCGATGGCTAGCGCCTCGGCCGCCTTGTTCACGTAGTCAGTTTTCTTCCGTACGGAATCGACGCTCACAACCTCAAGATCGGGCCGCATCACCGCGATCGGGAGCGCCGGAAATCCGCCGCCGGAGCCAACGTCAAGCAAAGTCGTCGCCTCTTTCGGGATGAAATGCAGCACCGATAGCGAGTCGAGAATGTGTTGAACGAGCATGGCGTGCGGCTCGCGAATGGCCGTCAGGTTGATCACTGCGTTCCATTCCGACAAAAACGCGAGCGACTCGATGAGCTGATTTTTCTGCTTATCGCTCGCCTTAAGGTGCATTTCGGCGAGTGCAGCGTCGAGCTTTGTACGCAATTCGGCGCGCAACTCGGGCGTAAATTCGATTTGTTCGCGCTTGAGCGGACGGTCAATAACGGGACGAAGCCCTGCGGAAGTGGTCATACCTTGGCCTTGTGGATTGATGCCGGGCTGAACCGCCGGGCGTGTGCCTGTCTTAATATTTTTCATTGCGTAGCCTTGAGAAGCGAAGCGCGTCCGGGTCTCTTCGCGGCAAGCGGATCCGTGTCAAATTGCCTTGACGCGCTTCGCTTCTCAAGGCTACAGAAGCGCATCACGAAACCATCTCCGCCAGCCGACCCTTCTTAAGATGCACGAGCAAGAGCGAAATCGCGGCGGGCGTGATGCCGGAAATGCGGCCGGCCTGGCCAAGCGTCTCTGGGCGCTGAGCGGCGAGCTTAATCTGCACCTCTTTCGACAAACCGTGCACTTGCGCGTAGTCCAAACCCGCGGGCAAACGCAAGTTTTCGTTGGCGAGCTGGCGGTCGATTTCGACATGTTGCCGCTCGATATAGCCGGCGTATTTGGCTGCGATTTCGACTTGTTCGGACACGGACTCATCCATAACCGTAGGCTGGGTTGCAAACCCAGCACTCTCCGACGCCTCGGACGCGACATCGCTTTTCGCCTTCAACCCCAACTCATCGCGCAGGCGCGAAACCGCCGAATGAGTGACGCCCGGACGCCGCAACAAGTCGAACAAGCTGTATTCGCGCTCAATGGTCGTGCCGAGCAGCTCGGTTGCTCGTTCGTTTGTCAGCAACGCGGGATTCACCCACGTCGACTTAAGGCGCTCTGTTTCACGTGAAACAGCGTCGCGTTTTCGATTGAACGCGTCCCAACGGGCGTCATCGACCAATCCAATCGCACGCCCCTGCTCCGTCAAGCGCATATCGGCGTTATCTTCGCGAAGTTGCAACCGGTATTCCGCACGGCTGGTGAACATGCGATACGGCTCGGTAACGCCCTGCGTCGTGAGATCGTCCACCAAAACACCCAGGTACGCCTCGTCGCGACGCGGACACCAACCGTCTTTGCCCTTGGATTTCAGCGCAGCGTTTACGCCCGCAAGCAAACCCTGCGCCGCCGCCTCTTCATAGCCCGTCGTCCCATTGATCTGACCAGCCATAAACAGACCGTCGAGATACTTGGTTTCCAGCGTCTGCTTGAGTTGCCGTGGATCGAAGTAGTCGTACTCGATCGCGTAGCCAGGGCGCAGGATGTGCGCGTTTTCCAGCCCGACCATGCTGCGGATCATCGCGATCTGAACGTCGAACGGAAGACTCGTCGAGATTCCAGCCGGATAGATTTCCTGCGTGGTCAGGCCTTCTGGCTCTAGGAAAATCTGGTGACTATCTTTGCCCGCGAAACGATGAATTTTGTCTTCGATACTCGGGCAATAGCGCGGCCCAACGCCTTCGATTACGCCCGTAAACATAGGACTGCGATCGAGACCGGAGCGAATAATGTCGTGGGTTCGCGCGTTGGTATGCGTGATCCAGCATGGCACTTGCTGCGGATGCATGGCGCGATCACCCATGAAACTGAACACCGGCGCCGGATCGTCGCCAGGCTGTACGCCCACCTTTGAATAGTCAATCGTCTTGCCGTCGATGCGTGGCGGCGTGCCGGTTTTTAGGCGGCCTTGCGGCAGCTTCATTTCTTTAAGCCGCGCCCCGAGCGTCGTTGCGGCCGGATCACCGGCACGTCCCGCCGTATAGTTTTCGAGGCCGATGTGGATCAGCCCGGATAGGAACGTACCCGCCGTCAGCACAACGGTTTCACTCTCGAAACACAAACCCATTTGCGTTTTAACACCGGAAACTCGCCCGCCCGAGACAAGCACATCATCGACCGGCTGCTGAAAAAGCGTGAGATTCGGTTGGTTTTCGATGCGACTACGAATGGCCGCGCGATACAGAACGCGGTCAGCCTGAGCCCTCGTCGCTCGAACGGCCGGGCCCTTCGACGAATTCAGGATGCGAAACTGAATACCCGCTTCGTCTGTTGCGATGGCCATGGCCCCACCCAGCGCATCCACCTCTTTCACCAAATGACCCTTGCCAATACCGCCGATCGACGGATTGCAACTCATTTGCCCCAGCGTTTCGATGCTGTGCGTGAGCAGCAGAGTCTTCGCGCCCGCGCGCGCAGCCGCAAGCGCAGCCTCGCTACCGGCGTGGCCGCCACCCACTACGATCACATCAAAACGGTCGGGAAAAATCATTTATTCGGGGAATGGCCTGTGTTTCACGTGGAACATAGGCTTGAAAGGGAGTGCGTATTCTACAGAGCAAAATTCTGGCGGATGCGCTGGGAGCGTCGGATGTTGTGGATTTTTATCCCCGGCGTTGGCGAAGCTCAAACCGTCGTCGCGGCGGGCAAACCTGGCCCTTAGCGAACTTGGATTCAGCGGTCAATGTTTACGACTGGCGTTCGCGCATTCGCACTCACTTTCTTTTCTGCTCGCTTCGCTCGTGGTCTTTAGGTTGCAATGGGCGGCCACAGATCTCGCCGCTAATGCGTCATTCACCGGTAGATAGGCGCGCACTGAGCTTGAGTCAATTGACCAAATCGCTCCTATGGTCGCGATTTGTTTCACGTGAAACATCATGAGGCGCACAATCAATCCCCACCATCAACGCGGACCACGGAGATCAGCTTTAATGCCGCAACGACCACCGGCCGGTCATTTCAGGGCATTTATTGCACATATCGATGCGACCTGAAATCTAGCGCGCCGCACCGCCCAATGCCATTGGAATACGTAAGCTGATACCATTTTGCGGTGAACTCTCACCACACGCACCCCACCCCGCCGCGCGGCTTTGTTCTCTGGCTTTCGGTCGCGCAACTCATCAGCTGGGGAACGCTCTACTACATGTTCTCGCTGTTGCTGGAACATTTCGAACGAGATCTCGGGCTCACTCGCGTCAATGCCGCATTCGCCTTCAGCCTCGCCCTACTCACCGAAGGATTGCTAGCCTTCGCCGTAGGTCGCATGATTGACCACGGGCGAGCTCGCGCCGTCATGTGCGCCGGGTCGTTACTGGCCGCCGCAGGCTTTGCCGCACTTGCCCACGTGCAAAACGCCTGGCAACTTTACGCAACATGGATCGTTGTCGGAGCGGCGATGGCCGGCGCACTTTATCAGCCAGCCTTTTCGCTACTCATCCGGCGCTACCCTGACGATTACCGTCGCGCCATAATCACACTTACGTTTCTCGGCGGACTCGCCAGCACCGTATTTCTCCCGCTCGGCGCATGGCTAATCAGCGCTTTTGGTTGGCGCGACAGCGTGCTCATTCTGGCCGCGTTACATCTGCTAATCTGCCTACCGATACACGCGTACTGGCTGCGCGGCGAACCACCCGCACAGACGCACACACCCGACGCACCCCGAGCGCAGTTGCGCGACTTCACCCGCCACTTTCCGTTCTGGGGACTGGCCACCTTCTTTGTCCTGTTTCTCGCCATCACCGCCGCACTCGGCGCGCACCTCGTCACCATACTGCGCGAACAAGGCCTACCAGAGACGTGGGTCATCGCTATTCCCGCCTCGATTGGCGCGCTGCAAGTGGCGGGGCGAGTACTGCTCTACTACACCGAGAAACGCCTCGACGTGCATTGGGCGAACCGTTGGATTCCTGCGTTGTTACCCGCAGCCCTGGCCGTCTTGATCGCAGCCTCAACCTCGCCGTGGATGGCGCTCGTCTTCGCCTTGCTGTACGGCATGGCCAACGGCATGCTCACGATCGTGCGCGCGACCGCGATGGCCACGTACGTATCGCGAGATCGCGCCGCATCGCTCAACGGCCTGCTCGGCGTCCCGAACGCCATAGCCCGCGCCGCAGCGCCGTCGCTCCTAGCCATGCTCTGGACCGCTGGCGGCAATTATCAACTGGGGATTGTTACCATGTGCGCGGCGTCAATACTCGCTGTCGCCGCATTTTGGATGGCGCAACGGCGAGCGCTAGGTGCGGCGACAAACTAGCCGCCGGATGCCTCAAGCCCGTGGGACACATCAGACCGGCGGCAAATGAGAACCGACTGCCGCGACCTCAACGCGGTAAAAGCTAAGACTAATCCCCGAACTATCCGCGTTTGAAATTTGCGAACGCCGCTGCCATCGCAGACTCCGGCTTCGCTTGTTGCGGCGCTGGTCGTGGTGCGCCACGTCCGCCACCGTAACCGCCACGATCACCTCGGTCTTGCGAACCCATGCGCTCCTCGCGAGCGACCGGCGCAGCGTCGAGACGCATCGTCAGCGCAATGCGCTTGCGCTGCACGTCCACTTCAACGACCTTCACTTTGACGATCTGGCCAGCTTTGACGACATCCTTCGGGTCTTTCACGAATTTGTTCGCGAGCTGCGACACATGCACCAAGCCGTCCTGATGTGCACCAACGTCCACGAACGCGCCGAACGCAGCGACGTTCGTAACGGTGCCTTCGAGAATCATGCCCTCGACCAAGTCTTTGATGTCGTTCACGCCATCATTGAATTTCGCAACCTTGAACTCCGGGCGCGGATCGCGGCCCGGTTTCTCTAGCTCGGCGAGCACGTCCTTCACGGTAATCTCGCCTACGCCCTCCGCGACAAACGCGTTCGCCGGAACGGCCTTGAGCGCGCTTGCATTGCCCAACAATTCCGCCAACGGCTTCTTCGCGCGCTCGATAATCTTCTGCACCAACGCATAGCTTTCAGGGTGAACCGCGCTCGCGTCGAGCGGATTCTCGCCGTCGCGAATGCGCAAAAAACCCGCGCATTGCTCGAACGTCTTTGGGCCAATGCCCGACACCTTGCGGATCGCCTCACGACTCGCAAACGCACCGGTTTGCTCACGATGCGCCACGATTGAGCGCGCGTTGCTCGCCGACAAACCGGCCACGCGCGCGAGCAGCGGCGCGGACGCCAAGTTCACATCCACACCCACCGAGTTCACGCAGTCTTCCACGATCGCATCGAGCTTTTTCGCGAGCAGCGACTGATTCACATCGTGTTGATACTGCCCCACGCCAATCGACTTCGGGTCGATCTTCACAAGCTCCGCAAGCGGATCTTGCAAGCGCCGCGCAATGCTCACCGCGCCGCGAATGCTCACATCCAAATCCGGCAGTTCCTGCGACGCGTATTCGCTCGCCGAATACACCGACGCGCCCGCCTCGGACACGATCACTTTCGTGACACCGCCACCGAGTTGCTTGATCAAATCCGCCGCCAATTGATCGGTCTCGCGGCTCGCAGTGCCGTTACCAATCGCGATCAGCTGCACGCGATGTTCCTCGCACATTTTGCGGAGCGCATGCAGCGACCCATCCCAATCCTTGCGCGGCTCATGCGGATACACGGTGTTCGTCCCGACCACTTTGCCAGTCGAATCGACGACCGCCACCTTCACGCCGGTGCGAATGCCGGGGTCGAGCCCCATCACCACTTTGTTGCCCGCGGGCGCGGCAAGCATCAGGTCGCGCACGTTGTCGCCGAACACCTTGATCGCCACCTCCTCCGCGCCTTCGCGAAGCTTCGCAAACAAATCGCGCTCCAACGACGGCGCGAGCTTCACCTTCCATGCCCACGTCACCACGCGCTTCAACCAATCATCCGCCGCGCGGCCCTGATGCGTCCACTGAACCTCGTTAGCGACCATGCCTTCACACGGCGTGAACACCGCCGCGCTTGATGACGTCGTCGCGCCCGTCACCGGTTGCGCTTCCGGCTGCACCAGCTTCACCGTCAACACCTCCGCCAACCAACCACGAAACACGGCCAGCGCGCGATGCGACGGCACCTTGCCAATCGGCTCCGCGTAGTCGAAATAATCGCGGAACTTGTCGCCGTCTTTCTCCTTGCCTTCGGCAACTTTGCTCTCGAACAAGCCGTTCTGCCAGAGCCATTCGCGCATGCGCCCCACGAGCGCCGGCGTCTCGGCCCAAGTCTCCGACAAGATGTCGCGCGCGCCGTCAAGGCAAGCCTGCGCGTCCGTAAACGTCGACGCCGTGCCGTCGGCCAACGTGCCCGAGTTCACATACTTCGCCGCCTCAACCAACGGCGTCAGCGTCGGGTCGGCATGCAGCGCATCGGCCAACGCCTGCAAACCCGCCTCGCGCGCGATCTGCGCCTTCGTGCGACGCTTCACTTTGTACGGGAGGTACAAATCTTCAATCTCTTGCTTGGTCAGCGCTCGGTCGAGAGCAAGCGCTAACTCATCGGTCAACTTGCCTTGATCCTTAATCGTCGCCAGCACCACGTTGCGCCGCTCATCCAGCTCGCGCAGATAGCCCAAGCGCTCCTCCAAAAAGCGCAACTGCACATCGTCCAGTCCATCGGTCACTTCTTTGCGGTAGCGCGAGATGAACGGCACGGTCGCGCCACCGTCGAGCAGCGCAACCGCCGCTTCAGCTTGTTTCGGGGCAATAACAACGTCTCGTGCGAGACGCACGATCAAGGATTCAGGCATCGGAATTTCAGTCGATCAAATTGACAAAGCCGTGCAGTGTATCTGCGCGGCGGAACGATCCGTCGACGTAACGAACGCGCGCAAGTTTGATCGATGCGTTGGGCTTCGCAACAACTTTATGGCTCCAACGACTGTCCGGTGGCGGTTTGCGCCACATTTATTGAGTAGTTGAGATAAGCACAAACCGGTCTAGAACGTCCATTCAGCTGTCGTTATCGCTATAAAGCCATTGGCACAACACTCCGAGTCCACAACAAGACGCGTCGTAACCGTACGCTTCGCCGCCTAGAATCGACCAACCGTGATCGCCGTCTTCCGGAGCAAGCGCCGCGCAATCTGCGTCTGTGCAACACGAGACAGTCGCGTTCGCGTCAAGAATTTTTTTGGGGGATTTCTCATGGCTCATCTTCTCGCTCGATTTCTTGCGGCCACCGCGCTCTGCGCCACATTCAGCACACACGCCGCACCGGGAGACCTCGATACCGCTGGCTTCGGCTTAGGCTTCGGCAAAGTCATCACCGCGATCGGATCGGGCACCGACGGCGCCAGCGCCGTCGCGCTGCAACCCGACGGCAAGATCGTCGCCGCCGGGAGCTGCTACAACGGCAGCAATTACGAATTCTGCCTCGCGCGCTACCTCGCCAGCGGCGCGCTCGACCCGAGCTTTAACACCACCGGCACCGTCATCACCGCCATCGGGGCGAGCGACGACTTCGCCAACGCCCTCGCGCTACAACCCGACGGCAAGATCGTCGCCGTCGGGAGCTGCTCCAACGGCAGCAATTACGACTTCTGCCTCGCACGCTACCTAGCGAACGGCGCGCTCGATACGAGCTTTAACACCACCGGCAAAGTCATCACCGCCATCGGGTCGGGCGACGACAACGTCTACGCCGTCGCGCTGCAACCCGACGGCAAGATCGTCGCCGCCGGGTACTGCAACAACGGCAGCAATTACGATTTCTGCCTCGCACGCTTCCTAGCGAACGGTGCGCTCGACACGAGCTTTAACACCACCGGCAAAGTCATCACCGCCATCGGGGCGAGCGGCGATTACGCCAACGCCCTCGCACTACAACCCGACGGCAAGATCGTCGCCGCCGGGAACTGCTGGAACGGCGCCAACGACGTCTTCTGCCTCGCGCGCTACCTCGCCAGCGGTGCGCTCGACCCGAGCTTTAACACCACCGGCAAAGTCATCACCGCCATCGGGGCGAGCGGCGATTACGCCAACGCCCTCGCACTACAACCCGACGGCAAGATCGTCGCCGCCGGGAACTGCTGGAACGGCGCCAACGACGTCTTCTGCCTCACGCGCTACCTCGCCAGCGGCGCGCTCGACACAAGCTTCAACACCACCGGCAAAGTGATGACCACCATCGGGGCGAGCAACGACGTCGCCAACGCCCTCGCGCTGCAACCCGACGGCAAGATCGTCGTCGCCGGGTACTGCTCCAACGGCAGCAACTCCGACTTCTGCCTCGCGCGCTACCTCGCCAGCGGCGCGCTCGACACGAGCTTTAGCACCACCGGTAAAGTCATCACCGCCATCGGCTCGGGCAACGACCAAGCCAGCGCCGTCGCGCTGCAACCCGACGGCAAGATCGTCGTCGCCGGGTACTGCTCCAACGGCAGCAACAGCGACTTCTGCCTCGCACGCTATCAGGGCGGCCCGTTCGATGCTCGAAATTGCTCGATGGACATCGATGGCGACAATCAAACGTTCGCCACGACGGACGGATTGATCGCTACGCGCGTGATGCTCGGCCTCACTGGCAACGCCGTCATCGGCGGCATCACTTTCGCCAGCCACGCCACACGCACCACTTGGCCAGCGATCCGAAATTACCTTGTCACGCAGTGCGGCATGTCGATCGTGCCGTAGCGCCGAACACACAATCCGCACGCCGCCAGCAGCGTGGCGGTGGATGACCGTGACTTTCGTCTTTGTAACTTTGTAAGATAGAACGGCGTAAAGCCGTCGCGTGTTCGTCACACACGCTTTTGGAGGGAAATTTTCATGGCTCATCTTTTCGGTCGCTTGCTCGCAGTGTTGGTGCTCTGCGCCACCTTCACCACCCACGCCGCGCCGGGCAATCTAGACACCACGTTCGG
>DAINAJ010000115.1:0-9691 GCA_036733505.1 Casimicrobium sp. | reverse complement strand
AGCAGGAAATTGAACGCGCGATTGCCGCCGAAGGCCAGGTGCTGCTCGGGTGGCGTGACGTACCCGTTAATGACTCCGGTTTTAGTGATGGCGTGCGCGCTATCGAACCCGTGATTCGGCAAGTGTTCATCGGTCGCGGATCCAAGGACATGGATCAGGACGCACTCGAACGTAAGCTCTACATCATCCGTAAGAGCTCCGGGCATGCGATTCAGGCGCTGAGACTGCGTCACGGCAAAGAGTTTTACGTCCCGTCCATGTCGACGTTGACGATTGTGTACAAAGGCATGCTGCTCGCCGATCAGGTCGGTGCTTTCTATCTCGATTTGCAAGACCCGATGTTGGTCACCGCTCTGGCGATGGTGCACCAACGCTTTTCGACCAATACGTTCCCGACGTGGGATCTCGCGCATCCGTTTCGTATGGTGTGCCACAACGGCGAAATCAACACGTTGCGCGGCAACGCCAACTGGATTCGTGCGCGTGAAGGAGCGATTGCATCAAGCGTCTTAGGCGACGATTTACCCAAATTGTGGCCGCTCATTTATGACGGCCAGTCCGACACCGCCTCGTTCGACAATTGTCTAGAGCTTCTCGTCATGAGCGGGTATTCGCTGGCGCATGCTGCGATGCTAATGATTCCCGAAGCATGGTCGGGGAACGCTTTGATGGACGAAGATCGTCGAGCGTTCTACGAATACAACGCTGCTCTCATGGAGCCGTGGGATGGCCCTGCCGCTATGGCGTTCACTGACGGCCGCCAGATTGGCGCGACGCTCGATCGCAACGGGCTGCGCCCAGCCCGCTATGTGGTGACGGACGACGACATGATCGTGATGGCCTCCGAAGTGGGCGTGCTAGATATTCCGGAAGAAAAGATTGTCAAAAAATGGCGCTTGCAGCCGGGCAAGATGTTGCTGCTTGACCTTGAGCAAGGGCGCATCGTAGACGACGAAGAGCTTAAATTGGAGCTCGCCTCGGCCAAGCCGTACCGCGCGTGGATCGAAAAGTCGCGTGTTTCGCTCGAAGACTTGCCTGAACCAGCACCCGCCGAAAAATCGACGGTCTCGCTGCTGGATCGCCAACAGGCGTTTGGCTATACACAGGAAGACCTCAAGGTCATCCTGACACCAATGCTGGTCAACAGCGAGGAGGCCACAGGCTCAATGGGCAACGATGCCGCGTTGTCCGTTCTGTCAAATAAATCGAAACCGCTCTACAACTATTTCCGTCAGTTGTTCGCGCAGGTAACCAACCCGCCGATTGATCCGATTCGCGAAGAATTGGTCATGTCCCTGGCGACATTCATTGGCCCTCGCCCTAATCTACTGGGACACGACGCGA
Organism: Casimicrobium sp.; assembly: GCA_036733505.1. Lineage (GTDB taxonomy): Bacteria > Pseudomonadota > Gammaproteobacteria > Burkholderiales > Casimicrobiaceae > Casimicrobium. Next base: position 8,347 of record DAINAJ010000115.1, on the reverse strand, counting down.
CCGAGCCACAATCTCGCCTTGAAGCGCAACATCCCGTGCTCACCAGCGAGAACATGGAGCGCATCCGCCATATCGAACTCTTTTCGAGTGGCGCGTTTAGGGCCAAGGAGCTCGACATCACCTACCCCGCTTCGTGGGGCAAAGAGGGCATCGAAGCGGCTGTCGCGAGCCTCTGCGCTGCGGCGGTGGACAACATAAATCTCGGATTTAACGTGTTGATTCTTTCGGATCGTGGTGTTGCTGCCGACCGAGTGCCGATTCCTGCGCTGTTGGCCACCTCCGCTGTGCACCAGCACTTGGTGAAAACGGGAATGCGCACCTCAGCGGGTCTTGTGGTTGAAACGGGCTCTGCACGGGAAGTGCACCATTTCGCGCTCCTCGGCGGCTACGGCGCGGAGGCTATTCACCCCTACCTCGCGCTCGAAACGCTTGGACAACTCACGGATGTCGTGCCGCAAATTTCGGCTTACGAGAGCCAGAAGCGCTTCGTAAAAGCCATCTGCAAAGGTTTGAACAAAGTGATGTCCAAAATGGGCATCTCGACGTATCAAAGTTACTGTGGCGCGCAGATTTTTGAATCGGTAGGCCTCAACTCGGTATTCCTCGATAAATATTTCACGGGTACCAGCAGCAGCGTTGAAGGCATCGGCATCTTTGAAGTCGCCGAAGAGCAAATGCGCCAGCATCAGCTCGCGTTCGGGAACGATCCTGTATTGGCCAACGCGCTGGATGCCGGCGGTGAATACGCGGTGCGTACACGCGGCGAAGAGCACATGTGGACGCCGGACACGATCGCGAAATTGCAGCATGCTACGCGCTCCAATAACGCCGCGACGTACAAAGAATACGCCGCGCTAATCAACGACCAATCTGGCAAACTCAAAACGTTGCGCGGCATGTTTGCGTTCAAGTTCGATCAACGGACGCCTGTGCCGCTTGATGAAGTCGAACCCGCGAAGGAAATCGTCAAGCGTTTTGCTACGGGCGCAATGTCGCTCGGCTCGATCTCGACCGAGGCACACGCGACGCTGGCAATTGCCATGAACCGCATAGGTGGCAAATCAAATACCGGCGAAGGCGGAGAAGACGCCAAGCGCTACATCCCGTTGGCCAAAGGCGAAACGCTGCAATCGCGCCTTGGCGCGCATCGCGTGGGCGACACGGTTTCAGCGAAAGAAGGCGACAGCCTGCGGTCAAAGATCAAGCAGGTCGCCTCGGGGCGCTTCGGTGTTACCGCCGAATACCTCGCTAGCGCCGATCAGATTCAGATCAAGATGGCGCAAGGCGCAAAGCCGGGCGAAGGCGGTCAGCTGCCAGGCCATAAAGTTTCGGAGTACATCGCGCAGCTTCGCTTCTCGGTGCCGGGCGTTGGTCTCATTTCGCCACCGCCTCATCACGACATTTACTCGATTGAAGACTTAGCGCAGCTTATTCACGACCTGAAAAACGCAAACCCCAAAGCGAGTATCAGCGTCAAGCTAGTGTCGGAAATCGGTATCGGCACGGTCGCAGCGGGCGTGACCAAGTGCAAGGCTGATCATGTCGTGGTTGCGGGCCATGACGGCGGCACAGGCGCGTCGCCCATCTCGTCGATCAAACACTGCGGCACTCCGTGGGAACTTGGCTTAGCCGAGACGCAGCAAACGCTGGTGCTCAATCGCCTGCGCAGTCGTATCCGCGTTCAAGCGGACGGCCAAATGAAAACGGGACGTGACGTCGTAATCGGCGCGCTGTTGGGTGCTGATGAATTCGGCTTCGCAACCGCTCCGCTGGTGGTCGAAGGCTGCATCATGATGCGCAAATGCCATCTCAACACCTGCCCTGTCGGCGTGGCCACACAAGACGCTGAACTGCGCAAAAAATTCACCGGCCAGCCCGAGCACGTCGTTAACTACTTCTTCTTCGTCGCTGAGGAAGCACGCGAGTTGATGGCGAAACTTGGTGTGCGCACCTTCGATGAACTAGTGGGCCACAGCGATTGGCTCGACATGCAGCAAGGCATCAATCATTGGAAGGCCAAAGGCTTGGATTTCTCCAAGGTCTTCTATTTGCCGAAGATGCCTGCCGACGTCGCGCGTCATCACACCGAAGAGCAAGACCATGGCTTGGCGGGCGCGTTGGATCACTCGTTGATCGAAGCTGCAAAGCCTGCGCTCGAATCAGGCAAGAAGATCGAAGGCAATTTTGTTATTGGTAACCACAATCGCTCTGTGGGAGCGATGCTGTCGCATGCTGTCGTGTCGAAGTATGCACACGCCGGTTTGCCGGACGGGACGATTCACGCGCGGTTCAAAGGCATTGCTGGACAAAGCTTCGGTGCATTCCTCGCGCGCGGTGTGACCTTTGAGATTGAAGGTGCAACCAACGACTACTGCGGCAAAGGATTGTCCGGCGGACGCGTCATCGTCTATCCGGATGCAAAGTGCCCCGCAAAAGCGGAAGAAAATATTGTCATTGGCAACACTGTGCTTTACGGAGCGACGGAGGGCGAGGCCTACTTCCGCGGCGTGGCGGGTGAGCGCTTTGCAGTGCGTAACTCGGGCGCAACCGCTGTAGTTGAAGGCACGGGCGATCACGGCTGCGAATACATGACAGGCGGAACTGTCGTGGTTCTCGGCGAGACCGCGCGAAACTTCGCTGCCGGTATGTCGGGCGGTTTGGCATTCGTCTACGACCCTAATGGCATGTTTAGCAAACGCTGCAATTTGTCGATGGTCGGCATTGAGCGCGTCGTGTCGGAGCTTGAGCAAACCGGCGCGGAACAAGAGTTGATCGCACAGGGCAAGGGTCGCAAACGTCACCTAGGGATGAGCGACGAGGCTTTGCTCAAGTCATTGATTGAAAAGCACTTGCGCTACACAGGCTCGGCCGTCGCCTTGTCCATCATGGACAACTGGGACACGCAGCGCAAGCACTTCGTGAAGGTGTTCCCGCATGAGTACAAACGTGCGCTCGCGGATATGTATGCCGAGTCGATCAAGGCAAAGTCCGAAGCCAAGGAAGCCGTCGCCAAGTAACACTTTCGGCCTGCTCCGATGGCAGGCCGATGACGGCCAAACACTACTCAATACCCCTTACCTCACGCCGCTTGCCCGCAGGAAAAGCGCGTAAAAGAACAGAGCACAGATCATGGGAAAAATTACCGGATTCATGGAATTTCAACGCTTAAGCGAAGCCGCCGAAGCACCGAAATCCCGCCTGAATCATTACCGCGAGTTCGTCGTCACATTGAAAGACGACGAAGCCAAGCAACAAGGCGCGCGCTGCATGGATTGCGGCATTCCGTTTTGCCAAACCGGTTGCCCAGTCAACAACATCATTCCGGACTGGAATGATCTGGTCTACCGTGGCAACTGGAAGCAAGCGCTCGACACCCTCCACAGCACCAACAATTTCCCGGAGTTTACCGGGCGCGTGTGCCCCGCGCCGTGCGAGGCCGCCTGTACGTTGAACATCAACAACGACGCCGTAGGTATCAAGTCGATTGAGCACTTCATAATCGACAAAGGATGGGAAGAAGGCTGGGTAACGCCGCAAGTCCCCGCCGTGAAAACCGGCAAAACCGTCGCCGTCGTAGGCTCTGGGCCAGCGGGTATGGCTGCGGCGCAGCAGCTCGCGCGGGCGGGTCACTCAGTGACGGTGTTCGAGAAGTCAAGCCGCATTGGCGGACTACTGCGCTACGGTATTCCTGACTTCAAAATGGAGAAGAGCCACATCGATCGCCGCATCGCGCAGATGCAGGCCGAGGGCGTAGTTTTCAAAACCAGCGTTTTGATTGGCGATGGTACGTTGACCGCAGGCGTCGGCAACGACGCCGCGGAAATCATCCCACCAGATGCGCTCAAGGCGCATTTTGACGCCGTGGTCTTGGCCGGTGGCTCAGAGCATCCGCGCGACTTGCCAGTGCCGGGCCGTGAGCTCGAAGGTGTGTACTACGCGATGGAATTCTTGCCGCTGCAGAACAAGCGTGTGGCGGGCGACGACATTGAAGTAATTTCCGCAAAAGGCAAGCATGTTGTCGTGATTGGTGGTGGTGACACCGGATCCGACTGCGTCGGCACTTCGAACCGTCACGGTGCTGCAAGCGTGACCCAATTTGAATTGATGCCACAGCCGCCAGACAAAGAGAACAAGCCGCTGGTGTGGCCGAACTGGCCGCTCAAAATGCGCACGTCTTCGTCGCACGAGGAAGGCGCTTCACGCGATTGGTCCGTCACCACTAAGTCAATGGTTGGTGCGAATGGTCAAGTGACCGGCCTCAAGGCGGCACGCGTCGAATGGAAAGACGGCAAGATGACGGAGGTGCCCGGCAGCGAATGGGAAATGAAAGCAGATTTAGTGCTACTCGCGATGGGCTTTGTGCATCCGGTCGCACCTGTGTTGCAAGCGTTTGGCGTTGAACGTGATGGTCGCGGTAACGCGCGTGCGGGCACCGATGACAACGGTGATGCAATTGGACAATCAGCGCTGGCCTACAGCACGAATGTTCCTAAAGTGTTCGCTGCGGGCGATATGCGTCGAGGTCAATCCTTGGTGGTGTGGGCGATTCGCGAAGGCCGCCAAGTCGCGCGCTCGGTGGATGCATTTTTAATGGGCGCATCAACGCTGCCGCGTTAAAAAAATGTCACTCTGTGCCGTCAGTGCAATGCTGACGGCGCGCTCTGCGGTTGCGGCCGCATTGAGCAAACTCACGCATCACATAGTCGTTCGACGTCGGAAAAAACTGATTCATATCCTGCGCCAAACCACTTGAATCGTAAGTTTCAAGTTGGTTTAGTTCGCCTGTTATCGCGGCGGTCAGACGAATCCCAAAGCGCATGAGACATGATGAAAAGACGCATTTTTCCGCTAACGTTCGCCGCGCACGATTAACAAAATCCACACACTGGAGATAGATAGTGAAAACAATGAAGAGGGGCCTCGCCAATCAATCGATTCGAGGCGTGATGTTCGGCAGTGGTCTTCTGACCAGCCTCCTATTGAGCCTTCCGGCATTTGCAGCGAAGACCACCGATGACCACGGTAATGTGGGCTACGACACCGCAGCAGAATGCGATGCGGCAGTGGCCAATGGCAGCGCAAAGTTTTACCAACCGTTCACCCAACACCCACCGCTTCAACGTGACGGTGAAGCCAGCGTAAAGCAGCAAAAAATCTCTGATCTCGTCTCCGCTACAGCCGCAGCGAGCGCGCTTGGCTATCAAGCCTCTGCTTACGCGAGCGGCGCGTGTGACTTGGGCGTAGGTCGTTCTGGCGAGCGTGATGGTGTCAGCCGCAAGCTCATCGGCAAATACGTGCCCTACAGCCCGGACATGCCCATCAACGTGTACTTCGCCGCCAACGGCAACGCGGTGCGCGCCACCATGCAGTTGTGCGACAACCACTTCGGCAAGAATCTGCCACGCCCAGTAGGTCTGTCGACACCGATGATCTCTGGTGCATCGAGTGAGTGTTTCGCAACTGTGGCTACGCCAGCGCGCTACGAAACCAAAACTGAGCAAGTGGTTAAGGTCGGCGCGACAAAACGTTTTGAAGTCATCCCAGCCACGTTCAAAACTGTGACCGAACAAGTGCTGGTCAGCCCTGAATACAAGCGCTACGCTACGGTTCCAGCGACGTACAAGACGGTAACTGAGCAAGTGCTCGTAAGCCCTGAGTACAAGCGTTACCAGACTGTTCCGGCAACCTACAAAACGGTGACTGAGCAAGTGCTCGTGAGCCCTGAATACAAGCGCCCGATCGCTATCCCTGCGACGTACAAAACCGTGACCGAGCAAGTCCTCGTAAGTCCGGAGTACAAGCGCCAGATCGCTATTCCAGCGACCTACAAGACGCTCACTGAAACGGTCATCACCAAGGCCGCTGGTTTCCGCGAAGAGCCGATTCCCGCAACGTACAAAGCGGTCAGCGAGCGCGTTCTGGTTAAGCCTGAAGGCAAGCGTCTTGAAGTCATTCCAGCAACGTACAAAAACGTAACCGAGCAAATCGAAGTTCGCGCGGCGAGCAAGCGCTTGGAAGTAATTCCAGCAACGTACAAGGCCGTGACTGAGCAAGTGGAATCGCGTCCGGCTTCGAAGCGCATCGAAGTGGTTCCTGCGACTTACCAAACGGTGAGCGAGCAGGTTTTGGCAAAGCCAGAATCAATTCGCCTCGAAGCCATGCAGATCCCTTACAAGACCATCACCGAGCAAGTGGAAACACGCGCCGCTGGTTCGCGTCTTGAAGTGGCTCCAGGCACCTTCAAAGAGGTGGAAGAGCGCGTAATCGTTCGCGCGGCAAGCAAGCGCATCGAAGTGGTGCCAGCCGTCTACGAAACCGTCACGGAACAAGTCAAGATTTCTGACGAAACCACCGAGTGGAAACGCGGTCGCGTCTGGCTTGCACAGGCGACGGCTGTTAGCAGCGTCGCTGACTACAACAAAGCCGTTGCGGCGGGCAAGGCTGTTCGAGGTAAAGCGGTGCGTCAGACCGGCGGCAAAACCGAGGTTGTGGGCGGCGACGTGATCGTTGACACCAGCAATTTCGTTCCTGGCTCCGTCGGCGTGGGCGGTCGCGCGATGACCGATAGCGACGACGTGATGTGCCAAGTCGTCGTGCCAGCGCAATACCGGACGATCAGCAAAACCGTTCTGAAAACGCCAGCATCACAACGCGAAGTTGAGATTCCTGCGGAATACGCAATGGTGAAGCGGCAAGTGGTCAACACGCAAGCAGCAGCGCGTGAAATTGGTATCCCGGCACAGTACAGCACGACCACGCGACAAGTCATCGACTTCGAAGCGATTCTGGCTAAAGGCTTCAAGCTTTCGCCCGATAGCCGCACGCTGATCGCTGCCAATGGTGACGTTTGGACGCCGGTGTTTGGCCGCGTTGCTGCTGGAGCCGCAGGCGCTTCAGGCGCGAACGCCGCCGCTGGTTCTGCTGGCGGCGCGGGCGCAAATGCAGCCGCGCTCTCCGCTGATCCACGCGTTGCAGGATCGAACGTTGCGGGCTACACCCGTGAAATTCGCATTCCGGCTGAATACCGCACGGTGACCCGCGAAGTGATCGACCAAGCGCCAAGCACGCGTGAAGTTGTGATCCCTGCTGAGTTCAAGAGCGTAACGCGTCAAGTCGTGGCTACACCAGCTGCAACGCGCGAAATCGCGATCCCAGCGGAATACAAAACTGTTACGCGTCAAGTCGTTGACACCCCAGCATCGACGCGCGAAATCGCGATCCCTGCTGAGTACGCAACGATCGAGCGCCGTGTGGTTGATAAGCCTGCGTCAACGCGCCGCATCGACATCCCTGCCGTCACCGAAAACGTGCAACGTCGCGTGATCGACACGCCGGCATCCGTTCGCGAAGAGGTGGTTCCCGCTGTCTACAAGACCGTTGCTCGCCAAGTAGTCGACACGCCGGCTTCGACGCGTGACGAGTTGGTTCCAGCCGTTTACAAAACCGAAGCGCGCCAAGTGGTGGACAAGCCTGCATCGACGACCGAAATCGTTGTGCCAGCCGTCTACAAAACCGAAACGCGCCAAGTGGTAGACAAGCCTGCATCGACGACCGAAATCGTCGTGCCAGCGGTGTACAAAACGGAAGCCCGCCAAGTCGTGGACCAGCCCGCAAGCACCCGCGCGATTGACGTTCCTGCTGTGATGGATACGATCAGCTATCAAGTGAAAGTGGCCGACGCTACGTCCGCTCGCCGCCAGATCCTGTGCGAATCCAACGCCACTGCAACCAAGATCACGCAGATCAAGGAAGCGCTCAAAAAGGCAGGTTTCGAGCCAGGCAAAATGGACGGCGTGATTCGTGCCGACATGATGAGCGCGGTTAATCGTTATCAGCAATCCAAAAACCTCCCAGTGGACGGTTTTGGCTATCTGAACATCGAAACCGTCAAGTCTTTGGGCGTATCGCCTAACTAAGACCCGGCGAATGAGTCGCGCACCGCGAGGCAATTACTGCTCGCGCTGCGCCGCTCTCCGCGAAGACGCCGCCACTGTGCGGCGTTTTTATTTGTGCCGCACCGATGTACAGCCTGAGTTACAGCTTTATGGCTGGAACGACAGCTGCGTGGCGCTTACGGCAGAAAAAATTCATAAGTCGATAAGTGATAAAACATGGCGAAAACTCATACAGATAAGCCGCTTAGGCCTTAAAGCTAATAGCAGTGAACCCCTACGCTGCTGCAGCGTCGTATTAGCATGACGCCTATGAAATCTTTCACGCTTTTCACGTTGGCCGTGCGCACGGTTGCGTATCGTTCGTTTGCCGCTTCGGCGCTGCTGCTCAGCGCATTGTTGGCGGGAGAAATGAGCGCCACCACGCTTCAGCTATCCTCAGTCGGTGCGCGTAG
>DAINAJ010000114.1:0-9692 GCA_036733505.1 Casimicrobium sp. | reverse complement strand
GGGCCAAACGGTGGATTCCGACGCGTTCAAAGCGCTGATTCGCGCGGCAATCGATCTGAATACGTCCACCGCGTCGGCAAAGGCAAAGCCGAAGCGAACGAAGTAAGAAAACGCCTTCGCCTCACAAATTTGATCGTAATTGGAGAATTGAGTATGACTGGAGCTGTGCACATTCACCGCGTGTTGCGCACTACGCCTGAACGGGTTTACAAAGCGTTCCTCGACGCTGACGCATTGCAAAAATGGTTACCGCCTTACGGCTTTACGTGCAAAGTGGCGCATCTGAATGCAACGGTTGGCGGCACCTTCAAAATGTCGTTCACCAATTTTTCAACAGGAAACGGACATTCGTTTGGCGGCGAGTATTTGGAGTTGGTGCCGTCGGAAAAGCTGCGCTACACCGACAAATTTGACGACCCAAATTTACCTGGCGAAATGGAGGTCACCATTGAGCTGAAAAAAGTGTTGTGCGGCACGGAGGTCAACATCACGCAGACCGGAATACCATCTGTTATCCCGCTAGAGATGTGTTACTTGGGATGGCAAGAATCGATGGCGCAACTTGCGCACTTGGTCGAGCCGGATATTCCGGGCTAACGTCGGTACGGCTCATCTTTCTTGTAGGCATGGCTCGACGGCGCTTTGGCCGGCCCCCTGTTGCGGCCATGTTCGCGTGTACGCGTCCGTTTGCGCTCGCTGACGAACGCGCCGATGCGCCGTTACGATGTGGCAAGTCCGCTCGCTGTTGTCTCGGGCGACTCTGCGCTGCGATAGCGAAGGAACGGAACGAACCTTGAAAGCCGCACGCAAGCCCTCACGTGCGGTGAATGTTGAAGCGAAAACTCACATGGAAGCGGCCGCTTTTCTATCTCATCTTGCCGATTTTTATCGTCATGGTGTTTCTTGGTTTTCCCATGCCGGTTCCCCCACCGCCTGAGACCAAGGCAGGGCAGGCGCAATCCACGCCAGACGAAAGGAAGAAGCGCGTACAGGTATAGCGTTTCCGTCGTCTGGTCGCTGCCAAGTCGCGCTTGCGTTTCTGGTTGCGAGCCAACAAAATTGATGTGTAGTGCATGCGATGCACGCCCCAATTGAAAAGGAGAATGCGATGATCGAAGGCTCGTGTCACTGCGGCTCAGCCAAGTGGACGTTTCGCGGTATGCCCGAAGCGGCGACGGCATGCAACTGCACTGTGTGTCGTCGCTACGGCGTCTTGTGGGCTTACGACTACGAAGGCGAAGGCATTCACGTCTTGGGTCTGACGAAGGCTTACGTTCGCGGGAAGGCCGTTGAGTTTCACTTCTGCCCCAATTGCGGGTGCGTGACGCATTGGCGCGCAATGCAAACAGACGAAAACGGGCGTCGTCGTAGTGCGGTGAATTTGCGTATGACCGAGCCGGAACCCATCGCAAAACTGCCCATCGATCACTTCGATGGCTTAGATAAATTTGATGACTTACCGCGCGATGGGCGATGTGTGGGCGACTATTGGTTTTAGATTGAAGCTTCAGCGGCACTACTTCGCATGAAAACTCGCGTCGCGATTCGTCCCCTTTCCGTTGCCGATCAAGCTGCGTTTGTGTCAGCTGCGCGCGCGAGTTGTAGGCTCCACGCTTCATGGGTAACGGCGCCGACCGACGCGGTGTCGTTCAAGCGTTACGTGGCTCGCTTTGATGGCGTGTCGAACTATGGTTTTGTCGTCTACCTTCCCCGCACCGGGGAAATAGTAGGCGCGATCAATCTTACGAATGTGATCTTCGGTGCGTTTCGAAGCGGGTACTTGGGCTATTTCGCGTTCGCTGGATTTGAGGGCAAGGGCTATATGGCGCAGGGGCTGCGCGCGGTGATTCGACATGCGTTCAAGCAGATCAAGTTGCATCGCTTAGAAGCCAACATTCAACCCATGAATCTGGCCTCGATCGCGTTGGTGCGCGCCTGTGGGTTTGAGCAAGAAGGCTACTCGAGAAAGTACCTAAAAATCGGCGGCCGCTGGTGTGATCATGAGCGTTGGGCGCTCGTTAAGCCTTAGCCGCGGCACCGCAACCTCCGAACGCATCTTCGCCCTGTAAGCTTGCACGTAGTCAAGTTTTCCTCCACTTCATTTCGCGCGCGCACCATGCAAATTGAAATCGACGATCTCTCCCGCCCCGAAGTTCATGCGCTCTTGCGCGAACACTTAGCGAACATGCACGAACTCTCGCCAGCAGACAAAGTGTTTGCGTTGGATTTATCGAAGCTGCGCGTGCCGGAAATTACGTTTTGGACGGTGTGGGACGGAGATCTATTGCTGGGCTGTGGCGCGCTCAAGGCGCACTCGACCACGCACGGAGAAATCAAGTCGATGCGCACGCCTGCTGCGCATCGCGGGCGCGGCGCAGGGCGCGCGGTGCTTGAGCGAATCGTTGAAACCGCGAGACAACGTGGCTACCAATTGCTGAGTTTGGAAACCGGTTCGCATCCGGCGTTCGGTGTTGCGCAGGCGCTCTACCGGAGCGTCGGTTTCGAGTATTCAGGGCCGTTTGCGGACTACAAGGAAGATCCGCACAGCGTGTTTATGGAGTTGCGGTTGACCGAACGGGCGGCTTGAGGTTGGACTTCAGGTGGCTACGCCGGCGGGGTCGCGATCAGATCGATGTCACGCATTTTTAGCGAGCGAAGAAGACCATGTACCAATCAGTTCTTCAGTTTTGGTTCCACGAGATCACACCCGCGCAGTGGTGGAAAGTGGACACCGCGTTTGATGCGCTGATCACCTCTCGCTTCGGCGCGGCGCACGATCAAGCCACTCGTGGCGAATTGTTTTCTTGGCGCGCCGAGCCGCGCGGACGGCTCGCCGAAATAATCGTGCTGGATCAGTTCTCTCGCAACATGTTTCGCGGCACGCCCGGTGCGTTTGCGTCAGACGCGTTGGCGCTGGTGCTTGCGCAGGAAGCCATGGCGCTGGGGGCAGACGTCGCGTTGCCCATGGAAGAGCGCGTGTTTCTCTACATGCCGTTTATGCACAGCGAATCGAAATTAATTCACGAAGTTGCTGAGAAAATTTTTCGGGAACACGCACCGGGCAGCAACTATCAGTTTGAGCTGCGGCACAAAGCAATCATTGATCGATTCGGCCGCTATCCGCATCGCAACGCAATCCTCGGGCGTGAATCTTCGCCGGAAGAATTGGCGTTTCTCAAGGAGCCGGGGTCAAGCTTTTAGCAACGCACGAAAGATTCTCAATACAGCTTTATGCGTCTATCGACCGCCCGGCGGTCGTTGTAGCGCAAATTGGATGTATGTCGATGTACACAAGAATGGACCTGTAAGCCTTATTTGTCAGTCGCTAGAGGTAAAAAGCTGTGTATCGTGTCGTGATGAGAGTTTTGTAAGCGGACTCGCCCGCGCGCGGTGAGTCCGACACATCGCTCATAATCTTCGCCATGAGCACCAAAAATCTTCTCCTCTCACAGTTCAGATACAAAGCGTGGGCGAACGCAGCGCTGTTCGCCGAAATGCAAAAGCTCGACGACGCGACGCATCCGTCCGAGCGCCTCGCGGCGGTGCGTTTGCTCAATCACATTTACGTCGTTGACCGAATTTTCGCGGCGCATTTGACCGGCGTCGCTCACGGCTACGCGGCGACCAACACCGACGAGACGCCCACGCTCGAAGCCCTGCACTTTGCAGCCAGCGAGACCGACCAGTGGTACGTGGATTACGTGACGAACGTGTCCGACGCGGCGCTTGCTGAGTCGGTGGAGTTCACATTCACCGACGGGCTCACCGGACGCATGTCGCGCGAAGAAATGCTCGCGCATGTCGCCGCGCACGGCGCGTATCACCGTGGTGGCGTGGGTCGATACATGGCCGCTGCGGGTGTGCCGCCGCCGCGCGATCTCTACACAATCTTTCTGCACACCAGCGAGCCGCAGCGTCGTGCGCGCGCATAGCGTTTCCTCAGGCTCACACACATGCCGCTGAATGCGCCCGCGCCGTTCGAGACGGCGCGCCTTCGCGTGCGTCTGGTCACGTGCGAGGATTTGCCGGCACTGCTGGTCGTTAACGGCGATGCAGCCGTGACGCAGTTCTTGCCGTACGAGACGTGGAGCACGATGGCGGACGCCGAGGCGTGGCTGCAACGTGTTGAGAAAAGTCAGGCGAGCGGCACCGCTTTGCAGTTTGTAATCGTTGATAAAGCGACCGATCAAGCCATCGGCACCGCGCTGATATTTCGCCACGACGAGGGCAGCGCACGTGCGGAGCTCGGTTATGTGTTGGGTCGCGCGCATTGGGGTGGTGGCGTGATGTTTGAGGCGCTAACCGAGTTGATCAATCACGCGTTTGGCGCGATGGCACTGCGCAGGCTCGAAGCCGAGGTGAACCCGGACAACGTCGTGTCGCTCGCGCTGCTGGCGCGGCTGGGTTTCCAGCGCGAAGGGCAGGCGCGTGAGCGTTGGGTCAACAAAGGTAAGCCGATTGACGTGGTGACTCTGGGATTACTAAAGCGTCAGTGGCCCGTCGCATAGAAATTGGTCTACGGCTTCGCTGCGTACCGATCTGTCCGCCAAAATGCGGCTTCACTAAGGAGGCGACATGAATTTCAATACCGCATGGTCGGGCGCGCTCTGTGGCGCTGCGCTCGCGCTGGGAGTTTTACCGACGATGATAAACGCGCAAGTTGCTCCGACTAACGCCGCTACGCCAGCCAGCACAGCGGCCGCGGCGGCGACGTCCGCAAAAGCCGGCACATGGGTCGTGCGCGATTTTCGTTTTCACACCGGCGAAGTGCTACCGGAGTTGCGACTGAACTACATCACCATCGGCGCGCCCACCGGCGAGCCCGTGCTCGTGTTACACGGCACGACCGGCTCTGGCATCGGCATGGTCAACCCGGCGTTTGCGGGCGAGCTCTTCGGGCCGGGTCAGCCGCTGGACGCGAACCGCTACTTCATCATCCTGCCCGATGCGATTGGCACCGGAAAATCGAGCAAACCCTCGGACGGATTGCGCGCGAAGTTTCCGATGTACAACTATGACGACATGGTCGACGCGCAGTATCGGCTGGTCACAGAGCACCTCGGCGTGAAGCACTTGCGGATGGTGATCGGCAATTCGATGGGCGGCATGCAAACCTGGATTTGGGCGCACAAGTATCCCGACATGATGGACATCGCGGTGCCGATGGCATCAATGCCCACCGAGATGTCGAGCCGCAACTGGATGATGCGGCGCTTAATCGTCGATTCGATTCGCAACGACCCCGAATGGCTGAACGGCAACTACACAAAACAGCCACGTAGCCTGCAATTCGCCTCAGTGTTTTACGCAACCGCCACCAACGGCGGCAACCAAGCCCTGTATCGTGTTGCGCCGACGCGCGAGAAGGCCGATCAGCTGTTGGATCAACGTCTCAAAGGGCCGTTTGCGGGCGACGCTAACGATCATTTGTACCAGTGGGATTCGTCGCGCGACTACAACCCGTCGCCGTTTATTGATCGCATCAAAGCCACATTGCTCGCGATTAACTCCGCCGACGACGAGCGCAATCCGCCGGAGCTGGGTGTAATGGAGCGCGAAATGAAGCGAGTGAAAAACGGTCGCATTTTCTTGATTCCCGGAAGCCCACAAACCTCCGGCCACGGCACCACGGGGCGCGCGGTGTTCTGGAAAAAAGAAGTTAGCGACTTGCTCGCGACCGCACCGAAACTCGGAAAATAGAGACGCTCACGAATTGCATGGAGACTAAAGAATGAATTCCACGACTCGACTGGCGACGCGCTGGCTCGGCGCCTTCGCCGCGGGCGCGTTACTTATGGCAAACGCTGGCGCACAAAATGCGGCGCCAGCCAAGGGCGCAACTCAACCCGGCGCACTGCAGCACAACGAGCGGTCACTGGCAGGCGTTCTCTCGCAAGCCGCACTGGTGCTGCCCGCAGCCGCAACGGGCGGTGCGGTGTTCGTCGGCAAGTGGGCCGATGCGCCGACGACCAAGGCGCGGGTGCCTGTCGTTGTGTTTCTGCACGGCTCGTCAGGCTTGCGCTTGAAGGCCATCGCCGATTGGCAGCAATGGCTCGCGAGCATCGGCGTGGCGAGCGTTGCGCCAGACTCGTTCGCGCTCACTGATCGCGCGACCTATTCGTCGCCGGTCGACAAGGATTTCTACGAGAAACTGCATGCGTTGCGCGGCTCCGAAATTAGCGCTGCGCTAGCGGGCGTGAAGCAAGCGGCATGGGCAGACACCACCCGCCTGGTGCTCGCCGGAACCAGCGAAGGCGCGGTGGCGGTTGCGCGTTACACAGGCAAGGAGTTCGCGGCGCGGATGATTTTCTCGTGGAGTTGTGAAGACAACTACTTCGTCGAAAGCCCAAAGAATGCGATCGACCTCGACAGACCGGTGCTCAACATCATGAGCACCGTCGACCCCTACTTCTCGCAGACGAACACATGGCTCGGCAATGCTGCCGCGAAGGGCCACTGTGGCGATGCGTTGAAAGATCACAAGCGCGCCACGATCGTCCTCATTCCCGGCGCACCGCACACGCTGATGACATTGCCAGTCGCTCGAAGCGTTACCGCTGCGTTTCTGCAAGAGTTGACGCGGCGCTGAACTTTTACCGTTGCGTCACGCCCAACATTGATGAGGCTCCAACAAATTTTCTCTAGAGTAGCAATCTTTGCGGTGATGATCGCGAGTGCGCCAATTGCGTTCGGCGCCGAAATCAGTGTGGCTGGCAAAGCAGAGGTTGAGCAGTTGCTTTCACGCCTCGCCGCATCGGATTGCCAGTTCAATCGCAACGGCAGTTGGTATTCGCCAGCGGAAGCGCGAGATCACTTGAATCGAAAATTTCAGTACGCCGTTGACAAGAAGTTGTTGAGTAGCGCTGACGATTTCATCTCTGTGATCGGCACCAACAGTAGCTCCAGCGGTACCGCGTACGCCGTGAAATGCGGCAACGCCACCGCAGCGCGACCCAGCGCCGAGTGGCTATCGGCTGAACTTCGCAAGCTTCGTGCGAACAAAATTGCCATAGCGAAATAGGTGGCTCAGACCGGGCTTCGCCGCCACGCTGAGTTGGCGCATGGGTTTTACGTGCGCTAAATCTCGCAGCGGGTCATAATGCCGGGTTGCCCTTCGCGGGCGTTGTTGGTAATACTGGATTAGGCGTGGGCATGGATTTTCTTCGGGTGCGTGGAGCACGCACGCACAATCTCAAAAACATCAACATCGACATCCCCAAGCACAAGCTGGTGGTGATCACCGGTTTGTCGGGTTCTGGCAAAAGCTCGTTGGCGTTTGACACGTTGTATGCCGAAGGGCAACGTCGGTATGTGGAGTCACTGTCGGCGTACGCGCGACAGTTTTTGCAGATGATGGATAAGCCGGACGTTGACCTGATCGAAGGTCTTGCGCCGGCCATTGCCATTGAACAAAAAGCAACGAGCCATAACCCGCGCTCGACAGTCGGCACCGTGACGGAAATTCACGATTACCTGCGCTTGCTCTACGCGCGTGTCGGCGATCCGTATTGCCCGAATCATCCCGAAATCATGCTCTCGTCGCAGACGATATCGCAGATGGTGGATTCGGTATTGGCCTACCCGGCAGAGACGCGTGTCATGTTGCTCGCGCCGGTGTTGACGGATCGCAAAGGCGAACACATCGAGCTCTTTATCGAACTCAAGGCCAAGGGATTCACGCGGGTTCGCATTAACGGCGAAGTGACCGAGCTTGAGCCTACGCCCAAGCTACATAAAAATCACAAACACACGATTGAGGTGGTTGTTGATCGCATTAAAGTGCGGCCTGATGCCAAGCAGCGATTGGCCGAATCGTTTGAGACCGCGTGTCGTTTGGGCAATGGCCGCGCGTTGGTCGTGAAGATGGATACCCCCGAAGACAAGCCCGAGTCGAATCTGTTTTCGACAAAATTTGCCTGCCCGATTTGTGACTACTCGCTCTCAGAGCTAGAGCCACGCTTGTTTTCGTTTAACTCGCCGATGGGTGCTTGCCCGAGCTGCGACGGCTTGGGAGAAATCGACGAATTCGAACCGGCGCGTATCGTGGCGCATCCGGAGCTTTCGCTGGCGAGTGGCGCGATCAAAGGCTGGGATCGCCGCACTATTTTTTATTTTCAAATGTTGCAAGGGTTGGCCGGGCATTACGGCTTCAATATCGAGCAGCCGTTCGCCGAACTGCCGGAAGAGGCGCGCAACGCCGTCGTCTTTGGCAGTGGCGAAGACGTGATCGAGTTTGATTACGTCAGTGAAAAGGGCGTGATTCAGAAGCGCAAGCATCCGTTTGAGGGTGTGCTGCCAAATTTTCGTCGCCGTTATCACGAGACAGAATCGAGTGCGGTCCGCGAGGAGTTGTCGAAATACATGAGCCGTCGGCCATGCCCTGATTGCGACGGCGCGCGGCTGCGTCGTGAAGCGCGATTTGTGATGGTGGGCGGCGTGCCGATTTACGCCGTGAGCGCGTTGGCACTATTCGAAACGGCCAAGTTTTTTGAGAACTTGAAACTCACGGGCGCGAAGCAAAAGATCGCTGAGCGCATCGTCTGGGAAATTCGCAACCGCGTTGGGTTTTTGAACAACGTGGGCTTGGACTATTTGTCGCTCGATCGCAGCGCCGAAACGCTCTCTGGCGGTGAAGCGCAGCGCATTCGTCTAGCGTCGCAAATTGGTTCTGGCCTCACCGGTGTGATGTATGTGCTCGATGAACCGTCGATTGGATTGCATCAACGTGACAACGATCGCTTGCTCGAAACCCTCAAGCACTTGCGTGATTTGGGCAACACCGTGATCGTGGTTGAACATGACGAAGACGCGATCATGAGCGCCGATTACGTGATTGATCTCGGGCCTGCCGCTGGCATTCACGGCGGCGAAATCATCGCGCACGGTAAACCAGCGGACATCAAAAAGTCGAAGACATCGTTGACGGGTTTGTATCTGTCCGGTGCGATGCAAATCGCATTGCCAAAGAAACGTATTGCGCCAGACGCTGACAAGCAGATCACTATTCGCGGTGCGCGCGGTAACAATCTGAAGAACGTTGACGTATCGATTCCTGTCGGACTGCTCACCTGCGTTACGGGGGTGTCGGGGTCGGGGAAATCAACGCTAGTGAACGATACGTTGTACTGCGCCGCTGCCAAGAAAATTTACGGAAGTTTGCAAGAGCCAGCCCCGCATGCGGGCATTGACGGCTTAAACGCGTTCGATAAAGTCATCAACGTTGATCAGAGTCCGATTGGTCGCACGCCGCGCTCCAATCCGGCGACGTACACCGGCCTTTTCACGCCGATTCGCGATCTGTTCGCGCAAACGCCGCAGGCGCGAGAGCGTGGATACGAGCCGGGGCGCTTTTCATTCAACGTGAAAGGTGGGCGCTGCGAAGCGTGTGAAGGCGACGGCATGATCAAGGTCGAAATGCACTTTCTGCCGGATGTTTACGTTGAGTGCGACGTGTGTCACGGCAAGCGCTATAACCGCGAAACACTCGACGTTCAGTATCGCGGCAAGAACATTTCTGAAGTGCTCGAAATGACAGTCGAAGTCGCACGCGATTTCTTCCAGCCGGTGCCTGCGATCGCCGCGAAAGTGAATCTCTTGTTCGAAGTCGGCCTAGGCTACATCCGCCTCGGTCAGTCAGCGACGACGCTATCAGGCGGCGAAGCGCAACGCGTCAAGCTCGCGCTGGAGCTGTC
>DAINAJ010000113.1:0-9720 GCA_036733505.1 Casimicrobium sp. | reverse complement strand
AACGACCGCTGGGTGGCGCTTTCAGGCCAGTCTTGCTATCTTGCGACTACCTATAGAAACGGGCTGAAACGACCGCCTGGCGGTCGTTTGAAGCAAAAAGCCATAAATATTTGCAAATTTTGAGACGTAACGGTTCGATAAATTGCCATTTTGTTCATCGCATGCTTTCAGAAACCACCGTAAGCGGACCACACATCACGCCCGCGCGACTGCGCCGACAAATTGCCGAAGAAAGGCATTGAACGCGCCGCCGCATTGCATAGAATCAGTGCAAATACCCACTCACCCCGCCAAGCCTTCCCCCATGTCACTTACCGCCGCCACCGCGTCTGATCGCGCGCAGATTCTTGCCGACTCGCTCCCGTACATTCGCCAGTTTCACGACAAAACATTGGTGATCAAATACGGCGGCAACGCGATGACGGATCCGCTGTTGAAGAAGAGCTTCGCGTTCGACGTGGTGATGTTGAAGCTTGTCGGCATGAACCCCGTCGTCGTGCACGGCGGTGGACCGCAGATCAACGACATGCTCGACAAAACGGGGAAAAAGGGCACGTTTATCCAAGGCATGCGCGTGACCGATGACGAAACGCTTTACGTCGTTGAGGCCGTGCTGGGCGAATTGAACCAAGAAATTGTCGGCCTCATCAATCAAGCGGGCGGTCGCGCCGTGGGTTTGAACGGTCAAGACGCGGGTTTTATTCGTGCCAAGAAAATGATGGTCGAGAGCGAAACCGAAAAGGGCAAGATGCTCGACATCGGCTACGTGGGGGACATCTATGACATCGATCCGAAGCTCATTCATCACCTTGACGCGGCGGACTTCATTCCCGTCGTTGCGCCGATTGGTGTGGGCGAGGATGGCCAGGCCTACAACATCAATGCCGACTTGGTGGCGAGCGAACTCGCGCAAACGCTAAAGGCGGAAAAGCTTGTGTTGATGACCAACACGCCGGGCGTATTGAACAAGGCCGGAAAGCTCCTCACGGGTCTCACCTACAAAGAAATCAACGCGCTCTTCGACGACGGTACGATCAGCGGCGGCATGAAGCCAAAGATTCAAGGCGCGCTGGACGCTGTGCAGCACGGCGTGAAAACGTCACACATCATCGACGGCCGCGTGGAACATGCGTTGCTGCTCGAAATTCTCACGTCGGAAGGCGTGGGGACTATGATTCGCGCAGAATAAATCGTCGCCCTAGCAGCGCGCTAGGATGACAACAAGGGGAACGGTAATGGCGATGAAACCGGGCGAACGTAAGACCCAGATCCTGCAAACGCTGGCCACAATGTTGGAGCAGCCGCAGGGGGAAAAGATTACGACGGCTGCGCTCGCAGCGAAGGTCGGCGTGTCGGAAGCGGCGCTGTATCGGCATTTCGCGAGCAAAGCGCAAATGTTCGAAGCGCTCATCGAGTTCATCGAAGCCACCGTGTTTTCGCTCGTCAACCAAATCGCCCAAACCGAGCGCGACGGTCGCGCACAAGTACATCAAATCGTGGCGATGCTTTTGAATTTCGCCGAGAAAAATCCCGGCATGGTGCGGGTGCTGATTGGCGACGCGTTGGTGAATGAAGACGCGCGCCTGCAAACGCGCATCAACCAACTACTTGACCGCGTAGAAGCTTCGCTCAAGCAAGCACTGCAACTCGCAGCTGCCGCAAGCGGTGCGCCCGCCACGCAGTCGGGCGCGTATGCGAATGCTTTGGTTGCGTTCGTCGTGGGCCGTTGGCAACTCTTCGCGAAGTCAGGGTTCAAGCGCTCGCCAAGCGAGCACTGGGCCGAGCAAGCGGCGTTGTTTCGGGTTTAACCGTAGCGTCAGCAGGCTCGCGGAAGCGGCCTTTTCAACCACTAGCCTTTGAGGCCGCCTGCGGTCAAACCGCCCACGACGCGCTCTTGAAAAATCGCGATCACGATGGCCACGGGCACGATGGCCACAATTAGCGCGGCAGAAATGATCGGCCATGGGAAGGTGTATTCGCCTTGATAGAGCGTGATGCCAACCGGCAAGGTGCGCATCGCGGCTGACGAATTGAGCGAGAGTGCGAGCAAAAATTCATCCCACGCATTCACAAACGCCAAGATACCGGCCGTGAAAACGCCTGGTGCGGAGAGAGGTAACACCACGCGCCACAGCGTGCCGAATCGGGTGCAACCGTCAATCATCGCGGCGTTCTCCAAGTCACGCGGAATGCTCTGGAAAAAACTCACGAGAATAAGCGTGCACACCGGAAGATTGAGCACCACATACGGCAGCACCAACGCGATGTAGCTGTTAAGCCACCCGAACGCGCGCATCGTTTCGAACAGTGGCACCAACAATGTGACCAATGGAAACATCGACGAGGCGATGATCGCAGTCAGAATCAACTGTCTGTTTTTGAGATTGAGCCGCGCAATCGCATAAGCGGCAAATGAGGCGACAAGCAACGAAACCACGGTCGAGAGGAACGCCACGACGACGCTGTTTTTCATGAACACTTGAAACAGCGGTTGCTCAAAGGCGGCAGTGACGTAGTTCTGCAGCGTCGGCTCTTGCGGCAGGTAAGTAATCGGTTTGCGGTAAAGCTCGGTGCTCGTTTTGAATGACGTGAGCAAAATCCAGACCGCGGGAAAAAAGCCGTTAATGACCACAATCGCCGCAGCGAAAAAGCGCAACCGCGCGCCGGAGAATATGCCGCCGTTCATGCCGACTCCTGCTTGCTGATGTGGCGCAGGTACACCGCCGTCAGGATGAGTGAAAGCACAAACATGCCCACGGCGAGCGTAGAGCCATATCCCACGTCCAAGTAATCAATCGTGGTTTTGTGGATATACATCGCGAGCGTCTCCGTGGCATTACCGGGACCGCCTTTGGTCATCGTGTACGGAATGTCGAACGTCTGCAGCGCCGTAATCGTGCGGAAAATGAGCGCCACCACAATCGATGGCATCAACATCGGTAGCGTTATCTGCGTGAACTGCTGCCACTTGCTCGCCCCGTCCACTTCGGCCGCTTCGTAGAGCGACTTTGGAATCATCTGCAAGCCCGCGAGCAAAATCAACGCCATGAAAGACGACGCTTTCCAAATGATGGCAATACAGATGGCCCCAAACGCGGACACTGGCGAGAGAAGCCACATGCGCGGCTCTCCACCGAAGCGCGACCAGACGTCGTTAACGAATCCGTATTCCGTGTGAAAAAACCACGCCCAAATCAAGCCGGCGAACGCAAGCGGAAGCGCCCACGGCAGCAGCAACGCAAGGCGAACGGGCCACTGTCGTTTGAACGGCAAATTGGCCAGCAACGCTAAGCCCAGACCAACGAGCAACGCACCGGGCACAGTGACAACAGTGATGATGACGGTATTGAGCGTCGCGTCCCAAAACGCGGTGTCCTTCATCATGTCGGCGTAGTTTTGCAGACCGATAAATTTAGAGCCCTGCCCACCGGACAAACGCATGTCGAAAAAGCTGTTGTAGAACAGCTTGCCAATCGGATAGACCACGATCAATAGCAAAAGCAACGCCGCAGGCGCGAGCAACATCGCACCTAACGCCTTTTCGCTGGGGTCACGTAGCCTGTCAATGAGGGTGGGTTTGCTCAAGAAACGCTTCGAAAATCAGTGGGGCAGTGTTGTGCCCATTTCAAAAACAGTCGTCATCCCGGCGAAGGTCGGGATGACGACATTGATTGCTGCGCGTTAGCGCATCACACGACGCAGTTTGTTTTCAATCTCCGCAACGCCGTCAGCTGGCTTGACGGTCCGCGCGAGAATCGCATTGCCCGTCGTACGAATCGCGTCTGACACTTCGCCGTAACGATCAGACATTGGACGACCGCGCGCAGCTTGCACGACCGGCAATGCATCTTTGTAGTGTGGAAGTTTTTTCAGAACATCAGCATCGCTGTAGGTTTGTGGATACACAGGCAACAACGAGCCTTCGATGGCGAGAAACTTAGAAGACTCTGGCGAGCTCAAAAAGCGAGCGAGCTTGACCGAAGCCGCCTTGTTTTTCGAGAACGCGCTCACCGCCCATTGCCAACCACCAATACACGTCGCTGATTTGCCGCCCGTCATTGCTGGCAATGGCAACACGCCCACTTTGCCCTTCACAGTGGAATCCGCTTGCGACTGCAGGATGTCCCAAGCGAAGCCCCAGTTCACCATCGCCACCAAGTTGCCCGCCTTGAACGCGTTGTTCATGTCGGCCGGTTTAACTTCGGCAATGTTTTTCTGCATCACGCCACGATCGACCAGCGAGAGCCACATCTCCATGCCTTTTTGCGCGGCGGCTTTATCGAGCGTAATGCGTCCAGATGCGTCGTTAAAGTCCTTGCCTTGACTCCAGTATGGCTTCAGGAATGTGCACACCGTACCTTCAATGGCTGCGCCCGTGGTGGCCACGCCGTTCATCGCAGGGTTCTTTTCGCCGTCGAGAATCTTGCGCATGCCAGCGGCGAGTTCCTCCCACGTGCCCGGCGCTTTCACGCCGTATTTTTCGAACAAGTCTTTGCGGTAATACAAGAACTGGGCGTCAGCGAACGCGGGAAGTGCAACGATTTTGCCGTCGACCACATCTGCGCTGGCGTAAGCGGGCAAGTAGTTTTTCATCAGCGTCTTGGCGTCGGCACCCAGATAGGCATCGAGCGGCTCCAACCAACCTGCGCGCGCATATTGCATCGGGTTGACAATGTCGATCATGTACAGATCGATAGCGCTGTCTTTTGCATTCAATACGGTGGACAAATATTGACGCTGCGCCTCGGAGGTCGCGCCGCCCGTTTCCATCTCGATCTTGGTGCCTGGGTTTTTCTTCTCAAACTCATCGAACAGTTTGCGCATCAAATCCGGACGCTGACTTGCGCCGCCAGAAAATACGCGGATATTCTGTGCCGCGACAGTCGCTGAAACGACCATCAACGCTGCGGCCAGCAGAGCTTTTCTCAGTTTCATAACGAAGGACCTCCTTAGTGTTGTAGTACAGTGACTAACGAATAGACGTTCCGGACGAAGCATCGAAGAGATGCAACTTATCCGAAGCGAGTTGGGCTTGAACGCTGTCGCCCGAGCGCAAGCTGACATCGGGACGCGCGCGCGCGACAAACTCTGTGCCGCCGATGCGCAGCGTAACTAATGTTTCTGCGCCAAGGGGCTCGGTCACAACGACCGTTGCGCTGACCGACGTGCCCGCACTCGTTGTGGTGCGATCCACCGAAATGTCTTCGGGCCGAATGCCTAAATCGACTGTCTTACCACGAAACGCCGCGTTTGCGCTTCGTAGGTTTTCCGGCAGGGCAATGGTCGCGTCCCCCACTTGCGCGGAGGCGCCATCGGCTGAGACGGTCGCCGTTGCAAAGTTCATTGCGGGCGAGCCGGTGAAGCCAGCCACGAATTTCGCAGCCGGACGGTTGTAGATTTCGTCCGGTGTGGCGTATTGAATGACTTTGCCTCCGGAGAGTACCGCGATTCGATCAGCGAGTGTCATCGCTTCAACTTGATCGTGAGTCACGTAGATGATCGTTTTGCCGAGGCGTGCGTGCAACTTCTTGATCTCGGTGCGCATCTCGTTGCGCAGTTGAGCGTCAAGGTTCGACAGCGGCTCGTCAAACAAAAATGCTTTTGGATCGCGCACAATCGCGCGGCCCATCGCCACACGTTGGCGTTGTCCGCCAGAGAGTTGTCGTGGCTTGCGCTCCAACAAGTGTTCGATGCGCAAGATCGCCGCAGCGTCACCCACACGGCGCTTAATTTCGTCTTCTGCGGTTTTGCGTAGGCGCAGGCCAAACGCCATGTTTTCGTAAACGCTTTTGTGTGGATAGAGCGCGTAATCCTGAAACACCATCGCGATATCACGCGAACGCGGCGGTGCGTCGTTCACCCGGGCGTCGCCAATCATGATGTCGCCACTGGTCGTTGTTTCGAGCCCAGCAATCATGCGAAGCAGGGTTGACTTTCCGCATCCCGATGGCCCGACGAACACCACAAATTCGCCCGACTTTATGTCGAGGTCAATACCGTGAATGACCTCAACGTCACCGAAGCGTTTAATGATTTGCTTGAGCTGAACGTTAGCCACGCCAATACCTCACTTGAAACGCTTCACGTTCATCACGCGCTGACCATAGCTGCGCCATGTGTTGCCGTCGGCTTTAAGTGATGCGCTTTGCGCGCACACCTCAAAGCCGCGCTTGCCGGGTGCGCCGAACTCCGCGACCGCGATGACCGGCGTGTCGCCTTCGAGCGGCGTGGTCGATTGCACGACTGGGCCGATCGGCAGCGCGACGCCCGCCCTCACGAACACCGGGATGCGCTCCCAATCGTAGTTGAGCGTGATGACTTCGCCGCCGTCCACATGCATGCCGCTCCACAGCTCATACCAGCCACCGGGCACGCCCGGCAGATAGCCTTCGACATCGCCTTCGCGGTTGAGCACGGGCATTACGATCATGTGTGGGCCGCAATAAAACTGCTGCTCAAAGCCGCGCGCAACGCGATCATCGGGATGCATTAGCGCCATCGAGCGCATGACGGGCAACCCCGTTTTCACCGCAAGATCGCACGCACCGCGCAAGTACGGCAACAACTTGTAACGAATCTCAAAAAATTCGCGTGCGATGCGCTCAACATCTTTGCCAAAACACCACGGCTCACGCGCGCCAATGCCGTGAATTCGGAAATGCGAGGCAAAAATGGCCGCTTGTACCCAGCGTAAATAAAGCGCAGGTTCCGGCTGCGTTGCGCCGTAAAAACCGCCCACGTCGGTGGCGTGAAATGGCGAACCGGAATGGCCGTGATTCATGCCCGCGCGCAAACTTGCAGCGAGTCCTTCCCAATCACTTTGTGGGTCCCCGCCCCATTGCAGCGGATGCCGCTGCGACCCTATCCAACCGGCGCGGCCCCATACGCATGCTTGGTCGCCAAAGGCTTCGCGCGAGGCTTCATACACGCAGCGGTTGTACAGGTGCGAGTTGACGTTGTGAACACGCGCACCCGTGTCGCCGTTGTAGGCAAGCGCATCGGCGGGCACTTGTTCACCGAAGTCGCTCTTGATGACGTCGACTCCCGCAGCCCACAAATTTTTGTGTTCGTCGCGCCACCACGCGTACGCCGCAGGATTGGTGAAATCAACCAAACCAGAAGGCGGCAGCGGCGTGAGCGTCGGGCCGAATGGCGTGGTCTTTTTGCCTGTGTCCCACTCGAACACGAGTTCGCTACCGTCGACACGCTTGAGGAAATAACCGCTTTGTTCGTACTTGCGATAGTCGGGGTGATTGACCGATACGAGCGGGTATTCCCAGCAGCAAATTTTGTAGCCGAGCGCTTTGAGCTCGTCGTTTACACGCTTCGGATCAGGGTAGCGCGACGGGTCAAAATTGAAGTGAAAGCGCGTTGGCGTGTCTTGCCAAGCGCGACCGTCAAACGTGATGACATCGACCGGAAACGTGCGTTCGCGAAACTCATGCGCAGTCGCCATGATGTCCGCTTCATTCTTGTAATAAGCCCGACTCACCCATGCGCCAAGCGACCACAGCGGCACGTTTTCCGGCTTACCCGTCACATGGTGGTAGCCCGCGATTACATCCGTTGGTGTGTCCGCCGCGAACAAAAATAGATCGAGTTGCGGTTCATTGGAAACCACGACGTAACTGCGATTCGACCACTGCGCGTAACCCACGCCGTGCATGACATCGACCGTCGTGTGTGTGAGCACGCCCCAGCAGCCATTGTTCGTCGTGCCCCAGGCGAATGGCGTGTTCTTGTAGCTTAAGTCGGTGTTCACGCCGAGCGCATCTTCAACGCGTGAGGCCACGAGTTGACCTCGTTTGTTGAGCGCGCCGCCCTTTTCACCGAGCCCGTAAACCGGCGTGTCAGAGCCCAACGCGAACGCAGCAACTGCGACTGAGTCGGTGAGTCCAAACGCAGCAACGCGCGTGGCTTCGAGCGGCTTCGCCATGCCACGGAAATGCTCGTCGGTGATACTCGTGAGCACCGTTTTGCCGCGATGCGTGAGTGTGAGATGCAACGCATGCGTTGCGTCTGATGCGAGTGTCAGGCTTGCGCGACCCGACGTGAGTGTGAGGCTGTTTTCGCCGCGTTTTGCGCTGCCCACAGCGGGTGCGACGGCATTCGCGACTAACAAGCCGTAGTCAGGTTTGGCGACCGGATTGATACGCAAGCGAAAGATGCCCGCGCCGAAGGTGGCGATAGAAATACTCACATCGTTGCCGTCGATGGTGCGGGCGACGGCCTCGCATTCGCCGGAGTCACTCGGTGTGAGAGAGATCAGTCGATCAAATTGCGTGAAATCCATGCGTTCGCGCGTCCTTCTGGTCTTGGCTAGTAGGCCGAATTTGGATTGAACGATGTCTTGTTTGTCGTTGGCGCAGAGATGGTTGGCGGATCGCTCATTGACGCGTCGACGGAAAGCTCTCGAATACGTGAGATACCGGTTTTAGATGCGCCCATCAGCAAGCCCAAATCGCTAGCATGCGACACGAAGTTAAAGCCAATGGAATAGGCCCAAGCCACAAGCTCCGGCGTCGGCAGCACGGTGCCCAGCGGCACCCCGGAGCGACGGCAGTAGCCGCCCACCTCCTCCATCATTTCTTTCACTTGTGGGTGCGTCACATCGCCGCCGTGCCCAAGCGCCACCGACAAATCACCAGGGCCAACCAAGAGGCCATCAATGCCAGGCACATTTGCAATTTGCATCGCGTTGGCCATTGCCAAGGGTGTTTCGAGCTGCGCTATGACGCACACTTCTTGATTGATGCGCTCGAAGTAATCGGGTTGCGTGTTGTAGCGGCTGGCACGGTGCATACGCGCGAAGCCGCGATCACCAAACGGTGGATAGCGGCACGCGCGAGCAAGCGCCACGGCGTCGTCCACCGTATTGACCATCGGGAAGTACAACGACAGCGCGCCCATATCGAGCGCGAACTTAATCTGCGTCTTGTCTTGCGACGCCATGCGTACGACAGGTGACGTTCCGCTCTCGGCCACGGCCTGCAGTAACGCGTGCAGGTCATGCGTGCTCGCGGTCGAGTGCTCGATGTCGATCACCATGAAATCGTAGCCCGCGTTGGCGACGAGTTCGGCCATCACGGTAGAGCCCGACATGAACCATGCGCCGACTAAGCGTTCGCGGTTCAGGAGCGCGTGTTTGAATGAATTGTGAAGTGCCATGAGAAATCCTATTGAGTCGATGCGTAAAAGCGGAAGTTCAATGTGCCTCTACGCCAAAGAAACGGGGTGTATACCAATACAATGCTGGGCACCGAAGAAAGTTTTGCCACAGATTGACACAGATTACACGGAACAGACACACAAAATCTGTGTTCATCAGTGGAAATCTGTGGCAAAAAATAGCTTCATGTCGACAATGCAAACAGCCCAAGTTTCGCTAAAAAATCGTCGGTTCGGGCAACGTATCATTGCCTTGCAGAAAATCAAAGTCCGCGCCTTCGTCGGCTTGTGTAACGTGCTGTTGGTACAACGCGGCGTAGCTGCGGTTGTACCGCAGCGTTGCCGGTTTGGCGAGCGTCCAAGCGGCTTTGCGCACATCGAGTTCTTCCGGCGTCACTAGAAGCGTGATGCGCCGCGAGTCCACGTCCAACTCGATCATGTCCCCGTCCTGCACCAGCGCCAACGGCCCGCCCACCGCCGCTTCCGGGCACACGTGAAGCACACAGGTGCCGTAGTGTGTGCCGCTCATGCGTGCGTCCGAAATGCGCACCA
>DAINAJ010000112.1:7600-10537 GCA_036733505.1 Casimicrobium sp. | reverse complement strand
GTCGGAGGTGGGCATGCCCACGTTGAAGTGCTGCGACAACTGGCGCTCAACCCGCCAGCGGACGTTGACGTTGCATTGTTCGATCCCAGCCCCAGCGTTTGGTTTCCGAGTATGTTGCCCGGCGTTATCGCGGGGCACTACGATTCCAATGATGCGAAAGTGAATTTGTGGGCGCTGTGCCAACGTGCGCGCGTTCGTTTCTTTCAAACGCCAGTCACCTCAATCAACGGCAGCACGCAGCGCATCGAAACCGGACTTGGCGAGCGACATCGCTTTGATTTGTTATCGATGGACGTTGGCGGAGTCGCGCACGAACTGCCGGCATCGCCCGGCGCATACGTTGTGGCCGCAAAGCCCTTCGAGCCGCTGCTCGCGGCAATCACCGAGTTCGAAAGCGTGCGTACTGGTGCGCTAACCGTGCGCGTGATCGGAGGCGGTGCCACAGCAGTAGAAATTGCGCTCGCGCTGGCATATCGCTGGCGCGACGCACGAAATCGCCGTGTCGCTATCGTCGCAGCGACTTCACTTCTTAAGGGGTACCCAGCACGCGCGCGCCGCATGGCCCGGCATGCCTGCAAGCGCTTGAACGTCACGGTGCGCGAAGATTCACCCGTGCAACAAATTGACCCGACGAGGCTGCGTCTCAAGTCCGGCGAACACATCGACACGCAGCTAACGATTCTGGCTACTGGTTATGGCCCCGCCCCGTTGCTGTCAAAAACCGTACTTTCCAACACCACTGAGAACAGTGTTACCGTCAACTCACACTTGCAGTGCGCACAATTTCCCAATGTGTTCGCGGCCGGCGACTGCGCGTCAATCACCGGCCTCAGCGTGCCCCAAGCCGGCGTGTTCGCTGTGCGTCAGGGGCCGGTGCTGGCGCACAATCTTCTTGCCGCTGCACGCGGCGAATTGCTGAAGCCGTACCAGCATAAGGCACAGGCGCTTAGCCTAATCACGCTAGGCGACAAGCGCGCGATAGCCGTGCGTAACGGCCTGTCGATCGGCGGCGAATGGGCTTGGCGCTGGAAGGACTCGATTGATCGCAAATGGATGAAAAAGTACAGCGCCGGCTAATCGCCGACTTCTACGGAGCACAATCACCAAATGCTCGTTTTGCGACTTCTAAGATAGAGACGAGCACTCGAAAGAGTCAGCATCGCCGTCCGCTTGAAACTCCTTGAACTCTATTTGTTTGGCGACGGCTTGATTGTCATCGCTCGTCGTGGACCGAGGATCGCGCTAGAAGCAGTCCACACTCCGACGGAGCAAATTGCAAGCGCGTTTTAACGGTCGCATCTAACACATCAGTGATCTAGCAATACACGTCTCCGCCGTCACCCCGTTTGCCATCGCGGTTTAGAAAAGCTTGGTGTGCAGATACTGTGCGACACGCGTGAGGACCCAGCCATTTCCGAACCTATGCGCGGCGCTCAGGCGCGGCACAAGGGGTCGACGTGCCTCCCGTGTCGTCCGCGCGAGGAAGTGTGCGCCCATGAGTGATCGCGCTGCAGGCAAAGCTCAGCCTAGCAAAGCCTCGGGGGCGAATGGCCCTCGTAGCAAAAGCGAACTATGCGTGGACCGTCTCGACCACATTCGTGGCCGCAAAGCACGCCACCTCACGCCGTTGAAAGCTCAAGAGTTGGGGTCGTGTCTGGTCGCATGGACCAAATTTTTGTGGGCAACGGGGATTGAAAGCGCATCCGCTGGGAGGGTTAAGCGGGTTAGGCACTTCGCCCGCAACGGGTGTGCGCGCCTTGCCGGTCATGCGCAGATCAGGAATCGCATCGAGCAGCATGCGCGTGTACGGATGCTGCGGCGCGCCGAACACTTCGCGCTTGTCACCGATCTCAACAACGCGACCGAGATACATCACGCCAACACGATCCGCGATGTGATGCACAACTTGCAAATTATGCGAGATGAAGAGATAGGTCAGCCCCATCTCACGCTGCAAGTCTTTCATCAGATTGAGCACTTGTGCCTGCACCGACACGTCAAGTGCGGATGTTGGCTCGTCACAAATCAGAAACTCAGGATTACTTGCTAGCGCGCGCGCAATCGAGATGCGTTGGCGTTGCCCACCAGAGAATTGATGCGGAAACTTTTCGCCATCTTTGGCTGTGAGTTTCACGTAACCAAGAAGCTCAGCGACGCGTTTGTCCAGCGCCGCGCCATCGGCAATCAGTTTATGCGTGCGAATCGGCTCGGCCACGATATCGGCCACGCGCCAACGCGGGTTCAGGCTCGCGTACGGGTCCTGAAAAATCATTTGCACTTTGCGTCGCAACGCGCGCGCTGCATCGTCGTTTGACTTGAGCGCGATTTTCATGTCCTGACCGTCAATGGTCACGCTGCCAGTCGACGCCGCATAAAGCCCCACAATCAGGCGTGCAACAGTAGACTTTCCGCAGCCGGATTCGCCTACAAGCGCGAGCGTCTCACCGCGATTGATATCGAACGAAACATCGCTCACCGCATGCAAGAAAGTCTGCGGCTTGCGCTCCAGCACACGGTTGAGCCACGGGGCCGAAACGTCGAATGTCTTGCTAACGTTTTTGAGCTGAACGAATGCGGTCATGAACTGAAATCCTATCTTTTCCGTAGAGCGGGCACAGCCAGCCCTACGCAATACTTTGACTCGGGTGGCTAGGCCTTTGCCTCATGCAGCCAACACGCCGCCAGCGACGACGCAGCGGGCATCAAATCGGGCCGCACGCTCTTGCATTTATCGAACACTTTTGTGCAACGCGGATTGAAAGCGCAGCCCTGCGGAATGGCGTCGAGTCGGGGCATCGCTCCGTCAATCTGGATCAAACGTTCACGATCGCTTTCAAATTCCGGAATCGAGCCCATGAGGCCCACGGTGTACGGATGTTGCGGCTTGTGAATCACATCGGCGACTGGCCCAATTTCGACGACGCGTCCTGCGTACAT
>DAINAJ010000112.1:6313-7500 GCA_036733505.1 Casimicrobium sp. | reverse complement strand
TTCCCAGATCGAGGTGCGTCTGAATCGTCTCGATCAGCTGACGACCCACCGTGTAGAGCGGATTAAGCGAGGTCAACGGATCCTGAAAAATCGCACCAATTTCGCGGCCGCGAATTTTTCGCATTTGCTCGTACGGCAGGTTATCGATGCGTCGGCCGTTGAGAAAAATTTCGCCGCTAGCAATGCGCCCCGGCGGTTCGAGCAAGCCGATGATCGCAGCGCCAGTGAGTGATTTTCCCGCCCCGGATTCACCGACCACGCCCAACACTTCACCTGGCGCGATTGAAAACGAAACGTTATCAACCGCCTTCAAGACACCGCGCCTTGTCGGGAATTCGATGTGCAAATTTTTGACTTCGAGAACGGGTTGCGTCATTGGCGAAATGCTTGAAGGAGAAATTAAAGTATGGAAAGTGGCCCAGAATTTATGGCCGCTTCGGCATTGGGATCGCAACGGGGCGCGGAGGCTCGATTTGCCGAACATCCGCCGGGACGACTACTGCCTGTGCGGGCGCGCCACTCGTAGGATTACATCCGGGCACCGCCTCCGCGTGATCGATCACGAGTTCAAAGTCGTGTGCATATGGGCTTGTGCGTTGAGCCGCTAGCCAGTAGCGCACACATTTTTCAACGCGAAACGTGAATTCTTTACGCACCGGCAAGTGGAACCCCAAAACCGGCGCTGCGTCTATCGTCAATCGGTGTTCGCCAGCGTTGATCCGCCGCGGCACCATCGTGCTGTATTCGCCATCTACAGCGGTGATCGATACCGGATAGCGATGCAGATTCGTGCGCGTGTACAGCCGACCGTCAAGCACGCTGTCCCACTGGTGCGCGCACCCCGTAAGGGCAGCGGTAACAACAAGTAGAAAGCATGAAGATCGACGCATTACGGGCACCTATCGAAGTTTAGGATTGAGCGCGTCGCGCAACCAATCACCCACGAGGTTCACCGAAATGACCATCACTATCAGCGCGATACCGGGGAACAACGTGATCCACCACTGTCCTGCGAGCAAGTAGTTTTGGCCATCACTAATTAAGGTCCCAAGTGAGGGTTGTGTGGGCGGCATACCGACGCCGAGGAACGACAGCGTGGCTTCCGAAATAATTGCGTTGGCGATGTTTAACGTTGCGATCACGAGCACCGGCCCGAGTACGTTGGGCAGGACATGGCTCACCATGAT
>DAINAJ010000112.1:4229-6213 GCA_036733505.1 Casimicrobium sp. | reverse complement strand
ATGCGACCACCGTACATGATGGTCGACAAAATGTCGCGACCTTGCTGATCTGTGCCCAGCAAATATTCGCCTTTTCCTTCGGCACTCCATGCTGGCGGCAAGATCGAATCGGTCAACGAGATTTTCGTCAAGTCATACGGATCATGCGGCGCTATGACCGGCGACAGAAACGCGCCAAAAATGCAAATTGCAGCCAGCACGGCAGCGACCACGGTCAACGGCGAACGCTTGAAGCTCCACCAAATATCGCTGTCAAAAAATCGGTTTATCGTGTCCAAAATTCACCTTAAGTCAGAACTCAGCAATCAACTCCTCCCATGAAACAGGACGGAGCTAAGTCAATTACAACGGCAGTCCGCGCTCAACCAAGCGCGAGAAGTATCGGATCCCGTTCGGAATAATCGTGTCGCAAAAATCGTACCGCGTGTTGTGTAGCGGTAGAACATCAGGCGTTGTCTTCTGTCCGATCACGGCATAGCAACCGGGCCGCTCTTGCAGCATGAACGAGAAATCTTCACCACCCATTGAAGGCGTGTAATTTGCGTCCGCGTTGTCCTCACCCCACACTTCGGCCGCAGTTTGCCGTGCAAACTCAACTTCCGCCGCCGTGTTGATAACGGGTGGGTAGAGTCGGTTGTACTGATAAACGCCCTTGGCTCGGTGCGCATCACAAATGCCATGCACCAACTCGCCGAGCCTTGCTTCGATCAAATCGCGAATAGCAGGCTCATACGTGCGCACCGTGCCGGTCAAGCGCACGGTGTCGGGCACCACGGCAAACGCAGGCAAATTGCCGCCCTCAATCGCGCTGATGCCAACAACAGCTGTTTCCAAGGGGCTCACGTTACGCGACACGATGGTTTGCGCGGCGAGCACTAGATTTGCAGCCACCACCATTGGGTCGCAAAGCAAGTGCGGGCGCGCCGCGTGGCCGCCTTTGCCACTGATTTCGATGGTGAAGCCATCTGCTGCCGCCATGAATGGCCCAGAGCGGGTGCCCCACTTTCCGAGATCCAAATCCGGACGGTTGTGTACGGCAAAAATTCGGTCGCAGTCGAAGCGATCAAACAATCCTTCTTTCACCATCAAATCGCCACCACCGCCGCCTTCTTCGGCAGGCTGAAAAATCAGATGTACTGTGCCGGCGAAATCGCGTGTCTCCGCGAGGTAGCGCGCTGTCCCCAAGAGCATCGTTGTGTGCCCATCGTGGCCACACGCATGCATCACCTTGGCGCGTCTCGATGCATGCAAAAAACTATTGAGTTCTTGCATCGGCAGCGCATCCATGTCGGCGCGCAAACCAATGCTGCCACCGGAGCGTTTGCCGCGAATCACTCCGACTAGGCCAGTCTTGGCAATCCCTGTGTGCACTTCGTCCACGCCGAACGCGCGCAGACGCTCCGCGACCAAGGCGGAGGTTCGCGTCTCTTGATAACCAAGCTCCGGATTGGCGTGAATATCGCGACGAATCGCGATCAAGTCATCGACAAAAGGCTGAGGAAGGTCGTTGAGTTTCATCTTTTCTTTTCTGCCTCATCACGACGATAAATGTCTTTGAAGCCCGGCGGTTCATCATTGAGATTGAGCCACTGCGGATCGCGCGCGCCGTGACGCATGAGCCAATGGTTGAGCCGCGGCATGATGAGCCAATTTACCAAGGCGACAACCATCACGAATCCGTAAATTCCCAGCATGATTTGAAGGGCGAGCATGAGCGTCTGACCCTCTACTGCGCCAGCTCGCGCTCGGCAATGGCAGCGAGCAAACCCGCGCCATTGGGGATGATGCGATCGTCAAAGTCGTAGCCCGGGTGATGCAGTGGACAACTCTTGTCGGTGCCCTGACCAATCCAGATATACGCGCCGGGAACGGTTTCGAGGAAGAATGAAAAATCTTCACCGCCTGTGTTCGGGAAAATTTCGGTGATTACGTTGTCGTCGCCAAACACGCCACGTGCCACATCCGCGGCAAGTGCGGCTTCACG